>JBDHGR010000221.1:0-10529 GCA_039589815.1 Gemmatimonadota bacterium
AGTCGCACGACGGCTGAGGCTGTTGCTCAGAAGCTCGGGATCGACGAGGTCGTGGCCGGAGTCCTCCCCGACCAAAAGGCTGAAGAGATCAAGAAGCTCCAGGGCATGGGGTATTTTGTCGCGATGGCTGGCGACGGGATCAACGATGCTCCCGCACTGGCTCAGGCCCAGGTGGGAATTGCCATGGGCACGGGCACCGACGTTGCCATGGAAAGCGCCGGAGTGACCCTGGTGAAAGGAGACCTGCGAGGTATTGTGAGGGCCCGGAAGCTCAGTCGGTCCACCATGCGCAACATCAAACAGAATCTGTTTTTCGCTTTCGTCTACAACAGCCTTGGTGTTCCGATCGCGGCAGGGGTCCTGTATCCCACTTTCGGGCTCCTTCTTAGCCCCATGATTGCCGCAGCTGCCATGAGCTTCAGCTCAGTCTCCGTCATTGGAAATGCCCTGAGGTTGCGTGGAGCCCGCATCTAAGGAACACCCGGCGGGTCTGCCCAGCACCCGGGAGGAAGATGAAGAGATGTTCATCTTCTTTTAAGCCTCACATCATCAATCCTCTGCCATACTTCTCTATGCTCCGACCCCGGCCCGCCCGGGTGCGGACGACACGGACCTAGGAGTCAACATATGCGCATCCTCGTGGTCGAGGACGATAAGAAGGTTGCCGGCTTCGTTGAGAAGGGACTGAGGGAAGATGGCTATTCGGTTGATGTGGCTCACGATGGCACGGACGGGTCCATAAAGGCTCATGTCCATGAGTACGATCTCCTCATTCTGGACGTAATGCTCCCGGGAAAGACTGGGTACGACATCCTCAATGAGCTCCGCCGGGAACAATCTTCGGTACCCGTTCTCCTCCTGACTGCACGGGACGCGAACGAGGACATCGTTCGCGGCCTAGATGCAGGAGCTGACGACTACCTGACGAAGCCCTTTAGCTTCGAGGTCTTGCTTGCCCGCGTCCGGGCGCTAGTCAGAAGGGGGGGAGCTCAAAGACTGGACCGGCTTCGGTATGACGATGTGGAATTGGACCGGATTCAGCACATCGCAAACCGTGGAGGGAGGGATCTCAAGCTCACCGCGAAGGAGTTTCAACTCCTGGAGTACTTCCTTCTCCATTCGGAGGAGGTGGTCCGAAGAACACATCTCCTCGAGAAGGTCTGGGATCTCCACTTCGATCCCATGAGCAACGTGGTAGACGTTCATGTAGCTAAGTTACGCCGGAAACTGAAAGCAAGGGGTGAGACCGCCCTGATCCACACTATCCGTGGAGTTGGCTACATCCTCAACCGGGAGGAGCCGGCTTAATGGGCTCCCGGGGAAAACGGGAACGGGCGAGGTCCTTTCGTTTCCTGCTTGGAGCGCGATTCACGCTGGTGATGATCGGAGCGGTGGCCGCTGTGGCCCTCCTGAGTCACTACGCAGTGCGCCAAGCGTTGGACCGGGAGTTGAACGCCTCCATGATAAACGTGGCCTCCATCCAGGCAGCAACGGTCACAGACGATCCGTCGGGAGCGATGCACTTCCACGAGTGGGAGCTCACCGCTGATGAGGCGGCATCGGTTCGGGATCTGATTCGGTACCTCCAGATCTGGAGCGCGGAGGGTGAGAGCCTCCTCCGAACCAGCCATATCACCGAAGACCTTCCACTGGACACCGCAGCCCTGGCCAGAGCCGCCAGTGGCCGGTTGACTTGGACCGAGGGGTCTTTTCAAGGCATACCGATCCGAGCCCTCTACTATCCGTTGGAGAGGTTTGGGGAACTACACATCCAGCACGTGCTGCAGGTCGCCGCCCCTCTCGAGGCCCGAGACAGAATGCTGAAAACTGCTACCCTGGTTCTCCTCCTCATTCTTGCTACCGTCGCCGCCCTGACCTTCTCGGGAGCCTGGTGGCTCGCCGGAAGGGCAGTTCAGCCCGTGGACACAATCGTTGACCAAGCCGAGGCAATCGCTGCCGGAAGTCCTCGACGTAGCATCGAGGCCTTCGCGAATACCCTGGAATACGAACGTCTGGTTCAGGTACTGAACCGCATGCTTGGCCGCCTTGATGGGGCGATGGAGACTCAGAGGCGTTTCACCGCCGACGCCAGCCATGAGCTCCGGACCCCTCTGACCGTCCTCCGGGGTGAGCTGGAGTTAGCCCTTAGAAAGGACCGAGCGCGGGAGGAGTATATCCGCGTCCTGAAGACTTCTCTGGAAGAGGCAGAGCGCCTTTCCCGCTTGGCTGAAGATCTATTGATCCTGACTCGCTCCGAAGCGGGCGCGCAGAGCTTACAGCTCCGAGATATTGACCTGGGCGGGCGGATCAGGCACGCGATGGATCGTTTTGCCCACCAGGCCAAGCAAAAGCGGGTGGAGCTCCTTTGCCCAGATCTGGGAGATATCAGGGTGGAGGCGGACCCAGACCTCATGGATCAAGTGATATGGAACCTCCTTGGGAATGCCCTCAAGTTTACGCCTTCCGGAGGCGAAGTAGGAATCCAGATCCAAACAGAGGACGGGGGAGTAACCTTGGAGGTGATGGACACCGGTCCAGGGATTCCCCCAGAGAAGCTCCAATCTGTCTTCAACCGCTTTGTTCGGATTGACGAGGCTCGTACGTCAGGTGAAGAAACATCCGGAACCGGCTTGGGCTTGGCCATCGTGAAGGCCATCGTGGAGTTGCACGGAGGGACGGTCTCTGCGGACAACCGACCTGCTGGCGGAGCAGTCTTCCGGGTAACTCTCGCCGCCGCCGGAAACGGCACTCCCAACATTAAGAGTGCTTCATGAAGGATTCACCACTCGTTCATGCCCCCCACCCCAGCTTTCTTCCTGGTTTCCAAACGATTGCTGGGTCACCCTGGCAAAGGGGAAAGAGTCAATGATGGAAATTGCTGAGGCCAGGACCATCCTGAGCGTCGTCTTTATTTTTCTGGCCATCCCGTTCTCGGGCCTGGGCGCACAAGAACAAGAACCGCTGAGGCTCGAGGAGCTTATAGAGATGGTCCGGGAACGAAGTCCCCGGGTCCGTGCCGCAATGCAACAGGTTGAGGCTACCAGGGCCCGAGAGCCCGGATCTGGGCTTCTCCCCGATCCGACGCTCCAAGTCGGTGTGATGAACCTTGCCCTCCCCGAGTTCTCGGCCAATATGCCGGCGTCAATGGCCCCGGCCATCCAGGCAATGCAGCGCTTCCCCATTGCAGGGAAGTTGTCGCTTCGGGAGGAGGTTGCTCGGCAGTCCACGGCTATTGATCTGGCCGCATCGGAGGAGGTCTGGTGGGAGGTGAGAACTGAGGTGGCCACAGCTTTCTACCGGATTTACCAAGTGGATCGTCAGATCGAGGTCATGGAAGAGACCTTGGGGCTGCTCCAGGACTTCGAGACGATTGCCCGGTCCATGTATGCGGCAGGAACCGGCAGACAGGCCGACGTCCTTCGGGCGAACGTTGAGGTAGCCCGGATGGAAGCAGAGATCGAGCGGTTGACGGCCGTTAGAGTTGGAACCGCGTCCCGGCTGAACGCCCTTCTGGACCGGCCGGCCGACACGCCGGTTGGAGCGCCGATCCTGGATCCTTTTCCAGCAACCGTCCCCGGTCAACCCACGCTCAGGGAATCTGCTCTGGAGAGCCGCCCTGTTCTGGCTCAGCTCCAGGCGGAGTTGGACCGAGCCCGCACTCGAAAGGACCTTGCCGGGAAGGATATCTGGCCCGACCTCACCGTAGGCCTTCAATACGGATTGGGTCGAATGGCCGGGAACTACAAAAGCATGGGAGGCGTTTCCGTAGGCTTCAGCATCCCTTTGTATGCCGGGAAGCGGCAGTTCAAAGCCCGGGACGAAGCTGCAGCGATTGAGGGCATGGTAAGGGCCCGTTTTGGCAATGCCCTAGCCCTCATAGATGCCCGTGTTGGGGAGGTCCTTGCGAATCTTGAACAGGCTAGCACCCTCATCCGGCTCTACAGGGAGGAAATCCTGCCCCAGGCCAGAGCCACCGTGGAGTCCTCCCTCTCTTCGTATCGAGTGGGGGCGGTGGATTTCATGACCCTGGTTGACGCTCAAATGGCCGTGAACCGGTTCGAGGGGGAGTATTTCGGACTTCTAGCCTCTTATGGAACCAGCATAGCACAACTCGAAATGACCATCGGCCGTGACCTTCCTGTCACGGATGAACTCGTCGTGGAGGAAGAATGAAAACCCGGAATCAGATCATCCTTGCCATCGCCCTGGTCCTGGTGGCTGTTGGCATCGTCGCCCTTCGGAACTTGGGCGGCGAGGCTCAGGACGCAGCCGCGGACCCCATGGAAGGTCACGATCACTCTGCGATGGCAGCCGGTGGTGACGAGGCGCAGCCGGTGACGTTGAGCGCGGATGCCGGCCGACGGATCGGTGTGACCTATGCCACCGTGACCAGAGGCCCTCTGGCCCGGACCATTCATACGGTCGGCTTCGTCACGGCCGACGAGACCCGCCTCAGTACCGTGAATCTGAAGATCGACGGTTGGGTAGAGAAGCTCCTCGTGGATTTCACTGGGGCCCCGGTACGAGCCGGTCAACCCCTGTTGGAGGTCTACAGTCCTGGGCTGGTGACGGCCCAGGAGGAGTTGCTCCTGGCCCGAGACCTCCTCGCGCAAACCCAGGAAGTTGGCGGAACCCGGTCGGAGCAAAACGCGGAGACACTCCTCTCTGCGGCCCGACGACGACTGGCCTACTGGGACATCCCAGAGGACGAGATACGGGCCATTGAAGAACGAGGGACGGTGTCTAAAACCCTGACCATCCGTTCTCCCGCAAGCGGCATCGTTGTCGAGAAGAACGTCGTGGAAGGAGCCCGGATCATGCCGGGTATGGACCTTTATCAGATAGCGGACCTCAGCCGGGTGTGGGTCGAAGCCGAGGTGTTCGAGAAGGACCTCTCCCTGATTCGGGAGGGTCAGCATGGGATGGTGAGCTTCGAGGCCTATCCTGGAGAGATGTTCCACGGATCGGTGACCTACATCTATCCCACTGTCTCTGCGTCTTCTCGAACGGGGAAAGTCCGCCTGGAACTCTCGAACCCTGGCCTCAGGCTTAAGCCGGGAATGTATTCCGAGGTCGAACTCCAGGGCCCAGCCTTGGAGGAGGCCCTATTGGTTCCCCGGACCGCCGTTCTTCAGACTGGAGAACGTTCCGTGGTGTTTCACCGGATGTCCAACGGTCAGCTTCATCCCATGGAGGTGGTTACTGGGTTGAGCGTCGGGGACCAGGTGCAGGTGCTCTCTGGCTTGCAGGAGGGGAACGTGGTCGTATCCTCCGCCACCTTCCTGATTGACGCAGAATCGAACCTCGGTGCGGCCATGGCTGGGATGGCGGGAATGGATATGAGTGGGCCCGACATGGGGGGAATGGAAATGGGAGAAGAAACTGCGGATTCCGGGGAGGTGGACCACTCCCAGCACGAGATGGGCGAGATGGCCCCGGACACGGCCGCTGCTGAGATGGATCATTCGGACCATGTTATGCCTGGGATGTCTCCCGACACCACGGTGCGGCCCGACACGGCCACCGCGGTGGACCACAGCCAAATGGACCACTCGAGCCATATAATGCCGCCGGACACCTCGGTTCGGCCGGACACGACGATCCGTCCCGACACGAGCCGCGCGCCCACTCGGATCCTCAGTGTTGTTTCTCAAGGAGCAGGTGGGAGCTGATCATGCTGAAGCGTCTTATCGAGTGGTCAGTCCAAAACAAATTCCTGGTTCTCCTATTGGCCCTATTTGCCGCGGTGGGGGGCGCCGTGGCCATGGGGCAAACCCCCCTTGAGGCTATTCCGGATCTGTCCGACGTACAGGTCATCATCCAGACGGACTACCAGGGCCAGGCTCCACAGCTCGTTGAGGACCAGGTCACCTACCCCATCGCCTCAGAGATGCTGAAGGTGCCTGGAGCTCAGACGGTCCGGGGCTATTCCTTCTTCGGCGTGTCCTTCGTCTACATCATCTTCGATGACGGAACCGACCTCTACTGGGCCCGGAGCCGCGTTCTGGAGTACCTCTCAGGAATCCGCGGGAAGCTCCCCGAAGGGGCTGACGCGGCCCTGGGGCCTGATGCCACCGGATTGGGTTGGGTCTATCAGTACGTTCTTGAAGACACCACTGGCACCCGTTCTTTGGCCGATCTTCGGTCGATTCAGGACTGGTTCCTCCGGTACCAACTCACTGCAGTGCCTGGGGTGAGCGAGGTGGCCACCGTCGGAGGGTTCGAGCGAGCATACGAGGTCACCCTCGATCCAGATCGACTCCGAGGCTTTGGTATTTCTGTCCCCGCAGTCATGGAGGCCATCCGGGGCGCAAACCAGGACGTAGGGGCCATGGTCCTGGAGATGTCGGAGCGAGAATACATGGTGCGGGGGCTCGGCTACATTGAGGAGCTCTCCGACATTGAATCGGTAGTCCTCGGAGCAACAGATACGGGAACTCCTATTCGGGTAGCCGACGTAGCTCAGGTCCAGTTCGCCCCCCAGGTCCGCCGAGGTGTGGCAGATCTGGACGGACGAGGTGATGTGGTGGGTGGGATCGTAATCATGCGGTTCGGCGAGAACGCTCTGGCGACGATCCGAAAGGTAAAAGAGAAGATCGCCCAGATCGAAGACGGCCTTCCCCCGGGTGTGGTCTTGACCTCGGTTTATGACCGCTCCGAGTTGATCCATCGTGCCATCGACACGTTGAAAGAGAAGCTCATCGAGGAGTCTATCGTGGTGGCTCTGGTATGCCTGGTCTTTCTCTTTCACGTTCGAAGTGCGTTGGTGGCCATCCTGACCCTCCCGTTGGGTATCCTCATGGCTTTCATCGCTATGAGAGTACTGGATCTCGGGGCCGATATCATGAGCCTTGGGGGAATCGCCATAGCCATCGGAGCCATGATCGATGCCGCCATTGTCATGATCGAGAACATGCACAAGCATCTCGAGCGGGAGATCGGGGAGAAACGCCGGAGATATATTGCGGAGGGAAAACCCGTCTCCTTTGGCGAAGGGAAGTTCCCCACGTCGTTCCTCACCTCGAGAGAGCGGTGGGGCGTGGTGATTCGGTCTTCGAAAGAGGTGGGGCCAGCCCTCTTCTTCAGCCTCCTCATCATTACCGTGTCGAGCCTTCTCTCTGTGACGGTGGTCCCGGTAACCATGGGGCTATTCATCAGGGGTACTCTCTACGCCGAGGAACGGAACCCGGTCTATCGGGCTCTGGTCTGGGCCTACAAGCCGATCCTGGAGTTCGCTCTTCGGTGGCGGTGGCCTGTTCTGGGTGCGACCCTGGCGGTCCTCGTCCTTACCGTTATCCCCCTTCAGCGTATCGGCTCCGAGTTCATGCCACCGTTGAACGAGGGCACAATTCTCTACATGCCCATGACCCTTCCAGGCATCAGTGTGCGGACGGCCCATGAGGCCATGCGAAAGCAGGACAGCATTCTGGCCACCTTCCCCGAAGTGGTCTCCGTCTTCGGGAAGGCCGGGCGGGCCAACACCGCCACGGACCCGGCCCCGCTGGCCATGTTCGAAACCACCATCGTACTGAAACCCGAAGAGGAGTGGCGGGAAGGCCTGACCTGGGACGATCTCATTCGGGAGATGGATGTAGCAGTCCAAATGCCTGGAATCCCTAACTCCTGGACCATGCCCATCAAGGGCCGCATCGACATGCTGGCCACGGGCATCCGGACCCCTGTAGGCATCAAGATTTTCGGTTCCGATCTGGCCGAGCTGGAGCGATTGGGGAAGGAAGTAGAGAACGCAGTGGCCATGGTGCCCGGAACCCGATCGGCGGTGTCGGAGCGCCCCTTGGGGGGAAGCTACCTGAACATTGAAATCGACAGGGACGCGGCGGCTAGGTACGGCGTGAACATAAGGGATGCAAACATGGTCATTGCATCGGCCATAGGGGGAATGGAAATCACCCAGACCGTGGAGGGAAGGGAGCGGTATGGGGTTCGGGTCCGGTATCCCCAGGAACTTCGGGATCAACCGGAGAAGCTCGCGGAAGTGTTAATTCCGGTGAAACAGATGGGGGGTGGCAGCGGCGGCGCTGGTGGGGGCGGCATGAGCGGAATGGCAACCAGCATGGGGAATGGCGGAATGAGCATGGGTCCCAACATGTCCAGTTCAAGCGCCCAGATTCCCCTGGGCCAGATCGCCACAATCGAGGTAGCAAAAGGCCCGATGTCCATCAAGACCGAAGGCGCCTTTCCTACCGCGTGGGTATTTGTAGACGTGGATTCCCCGGACCTGGGTGGGTACGTGAGGGATGCCCAGGCGATGGTGGAAGCCATGGTGACGCTACCTCCGGGCTACACGATCCAGTGGTCCGGACAGTACGAGTTCATGCAGCGGGCTCAGGCACGGTTGCAGTTAGTGGTGCCGGCCACCCTCCTCATCATCTTCGTGCTCCTCTTCCTGAACTTCGGCAGGATCGGAGAAACCCTCATTGTTATGGGGTCCCTGCCCTTCGCCTTGGTTGGGGGTGTGCTAATCATGGCATTCCTAGGATACAACTGGTCCGTCGCCACGGGAGTCGGGTTCATCGCCCTAACTGGGGTCGCCGCAGAGACCGCAGTAATCATGCTTTTGTACTTGAATCACTCTTGGGATGACCGAATTCGTGCGGGACGCACGACACTTGAGGCCCTATACGAGGCAGTCATGGAGGGGGCAGTCATGAGGGTTCGGCCCAAGGTGATGACGGTCTCGGCCATCATCGGGGGGCTTCTACCCATCCTCTGGGGCCACGGGACGGGAGCCAGCGTCATGAAACGGATTGCAGCCCCTATGGTGGGAGGCATGCTCTCGGCAACCGTTCTGACTTTGGTTGTCGTGCCGGTCATCTACTTCATCTGGCAGGGGCGAGCCGTCGCAAGTGCCGAAGCAGGGGAAGGGAGGTTGGGATCCCCCGACCTAACGCAGAGTCCCGCCTTCGGAGATTAGGGAAGCCCACCCGGGGGCTCCAAGCCCCTACCGAAACTCGGAGCCCTCGGGAGTTCTTCTTCATTTCACGGTGAGTTAATGAATCGGGTAACACATTGGGGTTACGGGTTGAGATAGACACGGGGCTTTGCCCCACAAATGGAGTTAGGGAATGAACCTCAAGATAGGAATGCGGACACTGGTTTCGGCGGCGGTTCTTGCCACGCCTTTCGTCGCCTCAGGCTGCAAGGACGATATTACACAGGCGGAGGTGGAAGAAACCCTCCTCTTATCGATTGTTCCGCAGGGTGGGGCAACGGACGTGGATCCCAACGGCCCCATAGTTATCGACTTTTCCCATCCCATGATGGAGGGGATGGAGCAGTACGCTGATGTGCATGAAGGGCACGTAGAGGGGCCGCTGGTACCAGGAAGTTGGAGTTGGAATGAAGGCCGCACGAAGTTGACCTTCACCCCAGACTCACCACTCAAGCCTCTGACCCAGTACGTCGTCCATCTCGGTGGGGGAATGCAGGACCTGACCGGGCACCACATCAATTACAGGGAGCACGGGTTGGGAACCGGCAATGGTGGCATGGGTGGTCAGTGGATGACCCAAGAGATGCACCAGGGTGGGAATCACGGGTACGGGACCGGCATGGGTGGAATGGGCATGGGCACAGGCTGGAGCCACCCCACCAATGGTAGCTACGGCATGACCTTCACCTTCACCACAGCCTGAACCTCAATCCACGTTGAGTTCCATTGGTCCGGTTACCGATCCGAGAAAAGAGAGAGAGGCCGTTTCCATTGTGGAACCGGCCTCTCTTCTCTCGCTTCCGATACGTGAATCTTCCCACACCGCCGGGAAGAAGATCGAAGTTCAGGGGCCCAGGAAGAGCTGGAGTTCAGGAAAGCGGCTGCGCCTCATCGGAGTCAGCTGGATCCCGTAAGACGTAGCCCTCTCCATAAACCGTTTCCAAAATGCCCCCACATCCCCTCTCCTTCAACTTCTTCCTGAGATTCCGGATGTGGACCGCCAACGTGTTCGAGTTTCGCGTCCGTGGTTCCCCCCACACCGCCTGGAGAAGGGTTTGAGGCGCCACCTTCCGGTTGGCATTCAACATCAACTCTTCCAGAATCCGGAACTCGATCTGGGTGAGCGGAATTCTCTTGTCTCGGCATCTGACATCCCTCCGAACACGGTTCATCTCGAGGGGGCCACACCGGACAACTACGGTCGGGCGGGATACCCCGCCGTCCACCAGCATCAATATGCGCTCGGACAGAAGAGAGAGGTCGTCATATACAATGCTGGAACCCGCATTCCTCTTTGTCTCAACTAAAAGCATCGCGTCCCGAGCTCCAGTTCCTGATAAGAAGAGGATCGGGGTCCTCCTGTCCACCCGACGCAGTTCGGCAGCAACTTCGAACCCTGATCCATCCGGGAGGTCGGTATCGATCAATACCGCCGAGTAAGGGCTCCTCAGGACTCTGTCCGTGGCCTCACGGGCGGTTTGGACGGCCTCCACCTGGAAGCCATCCTCCTCGACTTTCGATCGGAGAATGTCCAGAGCTTGCGGATCCCCTTCAACTAGAAGAATCGGACGATTGC
>JBDHGR010000222.1:0-7089 GCA_039589815.1 Gemmatimonadota bacterium
AGTCGGGCTCCCTCCGACAGGCCCCGGGCCGCTTCCTCCAGCCGGTCCAACTCAGCTTCAACAAGGCCTAAGACCACCTGGCTCCACCCCTCTCCCGGGTCCAGGTCCACGGACCGGGCCAGGGCTTCCAGAGCCGGCTCAAAACGCCCTTGGAGGGCTAGGGCCACTCCGACCTCGTACACGATGACGGGGTCCTCCGGAGCCAGCTCTGCCGCCGCGCTAAGCTCCCTCAGGGCGTCTTCGAAGAGGCCTTCCCTGGAGAGGTAAGCCCCGAACATCCACCGAGCCAAGGGAAGCTCCGGGGCCATGACGGAAGCCGACCGGAGAGCGGCTTCTGCGTCCGGGTCATCGAAGTGGGCCAATCCGCCTCCCACGGTCGCCAGGACGTGCGGGTCTTCCGGCTGCTGGGCCAAAGCCTCCTTGAAACGTTCGTAAGCCGCACCGGGCGACCCCAGCTCTCTTTCGGCCACCCCAAGCCAGCAGAGAAGAGCCGGGTCATCTGGCATGGATTCCAAGGCCTCGGAGAGTTGCCGGGCCATTCCTTCCCAGTCCCCCTCCTCCCCCATGTCCAGCGCCTGCCGAAGGAGATCGTCAACATCCACCGTTAGGCTCCGAACTTCGCCAGCCGGCCTGCGTGGGCCAGGGCCAGGGTCATGAGGTGCTTCCCTTCGAGGGTTCCCAGATCTCCCTTCCTGCAGTCCCTCTCCCCGAACCGGCCACCGGTGGGTCGAGCCCAGGGAGAGGCCAGCAGAACAGGGACGGCATGCCAGGAGTGAGCCTTGAGCGTGGCTGGTGTGGAGTGGTCTCCGGTCACCACCAACACTTCCGGTCCCAGGTCCTGGATCCGGCGGAAGAGAGGATCCACCGATTCGATGGCTTTGACCTTGGCGTCAAAATCCCCATCCTCGCCACGGGAATCGGTGTACTTGAAGTGGAGAAAGAAGAAGTCGTACTCGTCGAAATGCTTCTCGAGGAGCACCGGCAACTCCGACGAATCGGCCGGGACCCCTCTCACGTCCATGCCTACCAATCGGGCCACCCCCCGGTACATGGGGTACTGAGCGATGGCAAGGGCCTTCACCCCGTAGCGTTCCTCAAAGCTCGGGAACCCCTCATAAGCTGCGAAACCCCGGGCCAGGACTCCCGTCACCACCGGTTCATCCCCAAGTATCATCTGGATCTGATCAAGGATTCCCTGCATCAGGGACGCGCTCCTTTGCGAACCGGGATCCAAGGGAACCACTGGGAGAGGCGGGACACCAGTGTCCTGGGGGTCCGTATCGGAAAGATCCGCCCGCAACTCATCCCCTCGCAGGATCAGAACGGCACGGTGTTCCTTTTCGTGGTCGAGGAAGACCTCTATCCCGTCCGGCGGAACGATGCCAGCCCGGGCCTTCTCCACAACCCGTCTGCCCTCTTCATCGGAAGGCCGGCCGGCCCGGCGATCCCGTATTAACCCCTGGTCATCCAGGGTGGCGAGGTTTAGACGGGCGGCGAGATCTCCTGCCCTGAGGTCAAAACCCACCCCGAGTGCGCTCAACGCACCTCGGCCCACCACGTACTCTACCGGGTCATAACCGAACAGGGACAGGTGACCTGGGCCACTCCCTGGCGTGATACCAGGGAGGACCGGAATCAGGGCCCCCAGGGAGCTTCCGGACGCCAATGCATCCAGGTTCGGGGTCTGGGCCGTCTCCAACTCCGTGAGGCCAGACTCGGGATGAGGAAGGCCACCCACGCCGTCTAGTACAAAGAGGACGATCTTCTTCCCCCCCACTCCTCGTTCAACCAGGGCATCGGGAAACCGGATCTGCGACATTCTTCCTCACTCAGGGTTTTCAAGGAACGAACGGATGACCCCCGAAGGGCAGGACGGGGGAAAATAAAGCCGAGGGAGGGTGCCAGCCACTCGGGTTTGCCACGCAGGGTCATCTGCGTTTAGGATGCCGGGTCTTCGAGTCGAACCGGCCACGCATGCATCAATCGGAGCCCGGGAGTCTTCCTGTGAGATATACGCCTTTCAGAATGGAACGGTGGCAATCCACCTTCGAGCACCGGGTGGACATCAACCTTTCGGAGAGTGGAGTACACCCTTTGACCGTGGCGGAGCTCCTCCAACTAGCGGACCTGGACGAGGGGGTCGAAGACATTCGCCTCGTCTACGGACAGTCCAATGGGTCCGACGAGCTCAGGGATCGGATCGCGGGCCTCTATCCAGGTGCAACCGAGGCTTCAGTCCTGGTCACGGTGGGAGGAGCCGAGGCGAACTTCGTGGGGCAGTGGCACCTTCTCGATTCAAACCGTCCCGCCGCGATCATGCTACCGAACTATATGCAGGTCCCAGGAATGGTGGAGAATTTCGGAGCGCCCTTGCTGCCCTTCCATCTCCGTGAGGAGAGCGGCTGGCAGCCCGACCTCAACCAACTGGAGGAAGCACTCAACGCCGGGGCCAACTTTATTCTGGTGACCAACCCCAACAATCCGACAGGAGCCTGCCTGAGCGGGGAGGCCATGGACGACATCGTGACCCTGGCTGACCGTTTCGGAGCTTGGATCCTCTCGGACGAAGTCTACTGCGGTGCCGAGGTGACTGGGGAAGAGACACCTTCGTTTTGGGGGCGGACCGCCAAGGTGTTGGTGACCAACTCCCTTTCGAAAGCGTATGGCCTGCCCGGACTCCGACTGGGTTGGGTGGTGGGTCCGCCCGATCTGATTCAGGACCTCTGGGGCCGAACCGACTATACGACCATCTCCCCGGCAACCCTTTCCGATCACTTGGCCACCATCGCCCTGGAGCCCGGGACCCGAGGGAGGATTCTCGACCGGACCCGGAAGATCATCAGGGAGAACTTCGGGGTCATGAGAGACTGGATCGATGGCCGGGAGGGTCTGTTCACCTACCGGCCCCCGGACGCCGGAGCGATCTGCTACATGCGCTATCAGTCCGGCGTCAACTCCTCGGAATTCGCCGAGAAACTAAGGGCCGAAAAGGGTCTTCTGGTGGTGCCGGGCGACCATTTCGGAATGGACCACTACCTGAGGATCGGATTCGGGAACCCCAGAGACGAACTCCTGGACGGCCTGGATCGGATCTCCGAGGCGTTCTCGGAAATCGAGGCTTCATAGAAGGTCGAGCACCCGATCCACCGGGCGACCCAGGACAGCCCGATCACCTCGCTCGATGATGGGCCTCTCGATCAGCTCCGGGTGTTCCACCAGGGCGTCCAGGATCTCTTCGTCTGAGATCTCCGGATCCTTCAACCCCATCTCCTTGTAGATCTTCTCCCGGGTCCGAAGAAGGCCCCGGGGGCCGATCCCCATCTTCTTCAGAAGCTCCCGCAGCTTCGTCCTGGGAAGTGGTTCGATGAAGTAGTTCAGCCTCTCGAAGTCGATCCCGTTTTCCTGTAGGAGTTTGACCATCTTCCGGCAGGTCCTACAGGTCGGTTTCTCGTAGACAACCAGGGTCGGGGAATCCTTCATTGTTCCTTCCGCATCAATGGTTTGGAGTTTGGAACGCATACTTCGGGCCCGTTCCCGGAAAAGGGGGGCGACCCCCACCGGCTCCTTGGGCCAAGGGGTATCCTCTGGCCCGCCCATCACCTAAGCTTCCGTCGACACCCGGTTCCGTCCACCCCCCAACCCAACAGAAGTCCAAAAGACCGAGCCAGATCAATGCCGCCCCAAGACGTCCTTCGAGACCTCGAGCTCCTCTTTCAGTCCCGGTACGGACTCATCCACATGGATACCGACGAAGCCGATCGGGCCCTCTCACTCCTGCAACATGTGGCCGATCGGATTTCCACTCCCCTTTTCACCTGGTCCCGCATCGAAGGAATACGGAGGGTGGGGTGGACGGGGAGCATCTTCGAAACCAAGGAAGCCCGGAAGGCCATGGCCCACGTGACGGCGGCCAACATTCCGGCCATCTACCATTTCCATGGCGTAAGACAACATCTGGAGACCGACGACGTATTTCTGGCCCAGTTGATGGCCGGGGTAAAGAAGCTGGAGTCTCTGGCCGGAGCCATAGTCTTCACCGGATCCGACCTCATACTTCCCCCGGACCTTGATCCCATGGCTGCCACCGTGATCCTCCCCTCCCCCGGAGAGGAGGAGTACAGGAGCCTCCTTGGGAACCTCCTCAGGGACCTGAGCCATCGACAGTACGTAGAGGTGAATCTCAGCAAAGAGGAAACGGCCGGCCTCCTGAAACACCTTTCCGGGCTCACGCTCATGGAGGCCGAGAAGATCCTCACCAAAGCCATCATCGAGGACCACCGCCTGACGCCGGAAGACATCCGGCACGTGATCGATGCAAAGAAGGCCGTGGTGGAGCGGGAGGGTTTGCTGGAGTACTACCCTGTGGAACAGACCCTCGCGAACGTGGCGGACCTGACATGCCTCAAAGGGTGGTTGGCAAAACGGAAGAATGTGGTGGCCAATCCGGTGAAGGCCGGGGAGTTCGGTCTTTCATTCCCTCGCGGGGTTCTTCTTCTTGGCGTTCCGGGGTGCGGTAAGAGCCTTTGTGCCAAGGCCGTCGCTTCAGAGTGGGGGTTACCACTGCTCAAGTTCGACACCTCCAACCTCTACAACAAGTACATCGGGGAGAGCGAGAAGAATTTCAAACGAGCCATTCGGGCAGCCGAGCGCATGGCCCCTGTCGTTCTCTGGATCGATGAGCTCGAAAAGGCCTTTGCGGTTGGCGGCACGGAGGATGGAGGCGTTTCTCAGAGAATTCTGGGCAGCTTTTTGAACTGGATGCAAGACCGAAAGGGAGCGGTGTTCATCGTCGCAACCGCCAATGAAATCGAGAGGCTCCCGCCGGAATTCCTTCGAAAGGGGCGCTTCGATGAGATCTTCTTCGTGGACCTGCCCGACGGGGAAACTCGTCGGGAGATTTTCCGGATCCACTTGGCCGCCAGGGGTCAAGACCCCGAAGTCTTCGATCTGGAATATCTTTCCCGGGAGTCGGAAGACTTTACCGGATCGGAGATCGAAGAGGTCGTGGTATCGGGTTTATATACGGCTTTTTCCGACAACCAAAACCTCACCACCCAGGACCTCGAGAGGGAGATCCGCGAAACGGTCCCTCTTTCCGTTACCATGGCCGAGAAGGTTGGTGCCCTGAGGGCGTGGGCAGAGACCAGGACGGTGAGAGCCAACTAGATTCTTATGGGTTCGACCGCACCTTGGCGGAGGTCGGCCCGGGACCCCACCTCCTACGCCCTATCGATACACTCGGGAACGTCGTTCCGTGGGGAGTTCACCAGGGGTGCCACAGGATAGGCCTGGAGCCCATCGCCGAAGGGGTGGAGGAGGTCCTTCAGGTCGCCAGGAGAGGTTCGTAAGTCCAGCCATCGGTCATGGAGACTCCGAGGAAGGATCACCGGCATGCGGGGATGGATCTCTCGGATTTCCGGAACGGCCTCGGTGGTGATGATGGTGAAGGAATACACCGGGGCACCTTCTCCAGGGGTCCACTTCTCCCATAAACCGGCCATGGCAAAGGGCTTCCCGTCCATCCGGTGAATCCAGAAAGGGGTTTTGGGGACCTTTTGGGTCCCTTCCCCTTCACCCTTTTTCCACTCGAAGAAACCGTCGGCCGGCACCAGACAACGGCGCTTTTTGAAAGCACGCCGGTAGGCTGGCTTCTCGGCGACCGTCTCAGCTCGGGCATTGATCATCCGGTTGCCCATGGCCGGATCTTTTGCCCACGAGGGGATCAAACCCCACCTCAGAAGGCCCATTCGACGCCCACCCTGGTCCTGGGCAATCACTGGGGCGTCTTGAGTCGGGGCGATGTTGAATCGCGGAGGGTATTCGAACTCAGGCGGCAGGACCTCGAACGAATCCACGAGGTTTGAGAGGGGAACGGAGAGCGTATACCGGCCGCACAAGGGAAAGGGCCTGGTTCCCTTCTACCGTCCTACCGCGCCGCCGATAAGGCTCGCAAGTCCGACAGCGAAGCTTCCTGCTTCGTCCCGGCTCTGGAGCACGCGGAGCGGAGGAACCCCGACCTGTTCCGAAAGGACTCTAATGTTCACCAGGGATACGACCTCAATGTCGTTTAGCTGGATCTGGTCCCATTCCCTGGATGGACGAGTTTGGAACTCCCCATAGGCTCGGCTGAGCACTCCCAGGGGCCCGTCCCGCGGGAGCGGAACATAAAAGCTCCTCACGCCCAGGCCGAAACGCCCTGCCACCTCCTTCCATGGTTTTCCGCTTCTCCTCAAGCCGATGATGGCATCGGGGGAGACGCCGGCTCTGCGGGAGAGAAAGAGCACCACAGGAACCTCATCCGGATCCAGGTCCCAATCACCAAGGATCGTGACTTCCTCGACGGGCACTTCGAAATGGTCGGCCACGACCCTGAAAAAAGCCCCACGCATACCGGGATCCAGCTCCTGCCCCGAGGCTCGGTGGGGAACCGCGACAAGAGCAAAAATCAGCATCGTCAGGTGGACATGTATCCGGGAGTCCGGGGGTGCTTTCAAGATTTCCCTCCCAAGCCACGTTCAAAATGGGGCTCCTTAACAAATATGCATCAGATGCCTCTGGAGCAATCGAAAAAAACGACTGCCAGGATGGCAGGGTTTTCCCCCGAATCCTGGCACGAACCTTGAGATGATTTTGTGCGAGTGGAAGGGGTGGGGTGAGAGGGGGTCACGGACGCGGCGCGGGAGGGAACCATGAACGAGCACGAGAACGATGCCAGATTGCCGGACGAGGCCGAGGACCTAACGGTTTTTGAGCCGGCCAGGACAGGGGCAGCCAGAAAAGAAGGGGACCTGGTGGTGGACCTCTCTGGGATCAAGGAGCTCGATCTCACCAGCCTCGCCCTTCTGCTGACGGCGCAACAGAAAGCCGAAAAAGAAGATAGAGACGTTTGGCTAGCGGGGGTCCCGCTCCACGTTTGGAAGGCCCTCCACGCAATGGGACTGGGGGGATTCTTCAAACCCTTTCCCGTTTCCGCAGAGGTAGCGGTCTAGGTCGGCGGGGCTTTCCATCGACACTAAGAAAGCGGCCCCCCACCCGAGAATGGGTGGGGGGCCGCCACCATGGTTGAACAAAGAACGGTCAGCTCAGCTC
>JBDHGR010000223.1:0-7083 GCA_039589815.1 Gemmatimonadota bacterium
GATGGCCGTGAGGGGCATCAGGAGGGAGAGGGCATCGAGGTGGACGTTCCACTCCACCTGGGATCCGCCGGGGGTATCGCGGTTCGCACTGAGGGGGCGGGGCCACTTCCCTGGACTTCGCGCCCTCAGCACCGCCCGGTAGAGAGGCACCAACCAAAAGGCCAACGCCGAAAAGACTACAGCCCCTTGCACCGTCCAGGCTCCGCCGGGCTGCGACGCTGACGCCCCACCCACGGCGAGCCAGAGGACCGCCCAGGCCGTGACCACCGCCGAGACAAGAAGGGCCCGCCATGCCTTCAGGAGGTAGATGGCCGCAACCGACGCGACGATGAGGGACACATAAAGCGCCAACCCCGCAACTTCGGTCGTCTGTGCAGTGAGGATCAGCGGCGTGGTCAGAGCCCCGATCAGGCCCAC
Source organism: Gemmatimonadota bacterium (assembly GCA_039589815.1). Taxonomy (GTDB): domain Bacteria; phylum Gemmatimonadota; class Gemmatimonadetes; order Longimicrobiales; family Gaopeijiaceae; genus JABDNZ01. The sequence continues at coordinate 418 of JBDHGR010000223.1, forward strand.
CAACGCCAGGGCCTGAAGGCCGCTCCGGAGGGAGAGGAAGATACCCAGGGCCGAAGCTGCGAAGAGGAATCCGAAAGCCACCGGATACGACACCAGGGAGTACCACTGATGCCCTGTGTACCCTGTGATGAAGAAGGTGGCGATACCGCCCCCGGCCAAGACGGTGCCCAGGGGCTCCCCTTTGCTTGCACCCTTGAAGCCCAGGGTCACCAGAACCACCCCAGCGACCACACCGATTGCGAGGCGAATGGCGGGTACGAGCCATCCCTGGTCGATGGAGTACTTGAAGAAGTACGCCACACTGAGGAGGAGTAGGACGATCCCGACCCGAGCCAAAAACACCCCCCGTAGAGGAAAAATCCCCAGCTCCTCCAGGAGGTCCATCCCCGTCTTGATACCGGCTTTGGGGCTCGCGTCCGGTGGCCTCGGCGGAATCGCTCCGGTTTTCTCTCCCTGCGGGGTCGGAATGGGCTGGCGCGGCACCGGGATGGGTTCGGGCGGAACCGACACGGGCTCGGGCCGGACCGGGTCGGTCGGCGGGGGAGGCCCGTCTTCCGCCTCGGCGGTTCTCGAAGGCACCGTCTCCTCGACATCTGCCGCCACCTCAGCCGTCTCGAGGATCTCTCTCGGAATCGCTTCCCGGGACTCCTGGGTCGGTTCACCCTCCTCGGCCTTCAGCTCCTGGACAAGGCCGAGCACCTGATCAAGGAGCCGCTCCAACCGGGCTACGCGGGCTTCCAGGTCGTCATGGCGGCCATTGGACACGTTTACCACCTTTGTGGTTGAGGCCTATGTCAGTGGGAGAAAAGAAGGTAGAGAGGAAGGTAGAGAGCCGGGGAATGTCCAGCAAATGGGCTCGGCGGGAGGATCGCGAGGCCTCGGGGACCCTTCTCATCACACATCCTCGCGATTCGGTCCGTTTCCGGTTAGGCTCACATACCGCAAACCAAGGAAAGCTCACACCTGGGGATCAGGATGAAGGAACGATTAATCCAGCTATTCACCAGAAGGTACGGACAACGCCCTGATGCGATCCTGGAGATGGCGGCGGATGGATCCACCAGACAGTACTTCCGCCTCCTCGGTGGAGACCGGAAGACCGTGGTCGGTGCCATCGGGCCGGACCATGAAGAGAACCGGGCTTTCCTTTCCTTCGCGAGGGCTTTCAGAAGGGTAGGTCTTCCCGTTCCGGAGATTATCGATGAGGACAGGGAAGCCGGCGTCTGGCTTTCAGAGGATCTTGGGGATACCACTCTTTTCCAGGCACTGACCGAGGCCCGGGCCGGGAGGGAGGAGACGCTCTTTCCGGAAGGTGCCGAAGAACTGTTCCGCAGGGCCCTGACGGTACTTCCTCGATTCCAGGTCCAGGGCCACGAAGCGGTCGACTATCGACTTGCCTACCCCCGTCAGGCCTTTGACCGACGGTCCATCCGATGGGATCTCAACTACTTCAAGTACCACTTCCTGAAGCTGGCCCATGTAGGATTCAACGAGCAGCGTTTGGAAGACGACTTCAGCCGGCTCACGGGCTTCCTACTCGAGGCCGACTCGGACTATTTCCTCTACCGCGACTTTCAGTCTCGAAACATCATGATTCGGGACGGACAGCCCTGGTTCATCGACTTTCAGGGAGGCCGGAAAGGGGCCCTTCAATACGACTTGGCCTCTCTCCTCTACGACGCCAAGGCGAACCTCCCCTCGCCGGTTCGAGAGCGCCTGTTGGATCACTATCTCAAAGCCCTCTCGGACCACACCTCATTCGACGAGGATCGGTTCCGAGACCAATACCAGGGGTTCGTGCTGGTGCGTCTGATGCAGGCCATGGGAGCGTTCGGGTACAGAGGTTTCTTCGAGAGGAAACGCCGCTTCCTGGAGAGCGTGCCATTCGCCGCCAAAAACCTGGGAGGTCTCGTGGCCTCCGGCCTCCCCACTCCCCTTCCTGAGCTGGAAGCAGTGTTCGGCAGAATCGCGGACCGATGGGCAAAAGGCGAATCCGACAAACAGCTCGCAAGCCGTCTTACGGTGTCGATCCAGAGTTTCTCCTTCAAACGTGGGTACCCTCAGGACACCGAGGGCCACGGAGGAGGGTCGGTATTCGACTGCCGAGGTCTTCCGAACCCTGGTCGACATCCAGAATTCGCCGACCTTACCGGGCAGGACGAGGCGGTCGTCGATTACCTCGAGCGATCCCCACCCGTCCAGGAATACTGGGAGAACGTCCGAGGAATCGTCGACATGCACGTCGAAGCCTACCTCGGACGCGACTTTTCCGACCTTTCGGTTTCGTTCGGCTGCACAGGTGGACAACACCGATCGGTGTTCATGGCCGGGAAGCTGGCCGATCACCTCCGACAGAGGTTTCCCAACGTCAACCTGCGCATCAACCATCGGGAGTTGTGATGGAAGGGATGATTCTCGCGGCCGGGACCGGTTCCAGACTCGGATCCCTGACGGACCGGATACCAAAAGCTCTGGTAAAAGTAGGGGAACAGCCTCTCCTCGGTTGGGTCGTGGACGCCATGGTGAACGCCGGAGTCCACCGTATTATCGTGAACACCCACCACCATGCGGAACAGATCTCAGCTTTTGTCCAGGAGTCGACCCGACCCGGGGTCACCTTCGCCCTCTCTCCCGAACCCGACGGGCCCTATGAGACCGGCGGGGGTCTCTTTCGGGCCGCCCCCCTATTTGAGGAAAAACACCCCTTCCTGCTCCATAACGCTGACGTACTCTCCACGATTCCCCTGGACTCGCTGATCCACCGACACCAGGGGGCAATCGTGTCGGCTGGGCACCGCCTCATCTCATCGCTTGCTGTTCAGCGGAGAGTTTCCGAAAGGGTCCTCCTGTTCGACGACCATGGACTCTTGGGCTGGGAGAACCGCGGAAGCGACCAGGCAGCGGATGGCAGGTACCAGGCGCGGGAGCCTGTTGGGGCCGTGTCCCCGTGGGCGTTTACCGGAATCCACGTAGTAGACCCAGCGATTTTCGAGCTCAGCAGCCGAACCGGGAGTTTCTCTATCATCACCCTCTATCTGGAGCTTGCCGCGGCAGGATGGGTCATCAATCCCACAGACGTATCTGATGAGGAGTGGTTCGATATCGGAACCCCTGAGCGACTGAAGGAGGCAAGACTGCGGTTTGGCCGAGTGTGACGCCGGGAGTTTTAGCCGGCGGTGACGCCTGGAGTCACGCCGGGAGTGACGCCGGCGGGCCCTCAGCTGGTCTTGGGCAGCCAGAAAGGGTTTTTCACCCGGAGCGGGGGCCGAGCCCGGGTGGACGGGAGCCCCAGGACTTACTCAGGCGTTTCGTCAGGACTCCTGCCTGCACCGGGGAAAAACCAACTCACCAGGAACAAGGCAGACACCGAAACCACCAACGGTAGGATTCCTCCAAACTCCGGTCCCAGCGCCGCCCCGAACAGCCCAACGACCCGGTCTCCCACCAAGGCTCGGAGAATGAACCCGTCTCCCAGCTCACCCAGGATAGCCACCGAGCCACCCAAAACCACCGCCCAGAATGCGCCCGACGATGTGACTCCCAACCGATCTCGCCAGAAGCTCGCGAGGGTTGGTAAAGCCACCCCACCGACGAACACGGTATAGGCCAGGAGAAGGGAGGCGATGATACCCTGTTGGAACGTGGCGATTCCCCAAGCCAGGACCCCCAGCAGGACCACAAACACACGCGTCAGCCTCAACCGTCCCCGTTCGTCCAGTCCGAACAGTGGGCCAAAAATGTTCAGAGAGAGGATAGTGGATGCGGAGATGAGGGTGGAATCCGCCGACGACATGATGGCCCCCAACACCCCAACCACTATCAAGCCCTTCAGGCCCACCGGAGCGAGCTCCGCCAGTGCGGTGGTCAAGGCGGATTCAGGTGCGATCCCCGGGAAGAGTGCGTGAATCAGGAGTCCCAGAGTGGCCAAAAGAAGGGAGAGGGGGATAATGACCAATGCGGCGATCAGTGAAGCATTTCTGGCCGAATGTTCGGTTTTAGCGCAGAGGACCTGGGAATAGATGTCGGGCCCGACGAGGTAAGGCATTCCGATGATGAGAGGATAGAAAACCAGCAGGTGATACCATCCGAAACCTGGGGAAGTGGGAAAACTCAATAAGCCGGGAGCAAGGGGAAACAGGCGCCCATCACCAAAGGCCCCGGCCCAGAGGACCAGAAACAGCGCTGCCATCAGGGCGCCGGCAAAGAGGAAGAGCTGCCAGGTATCGGTTCTGATGACGGAAATCTGACCTCCCCAGAGGGTGTAAAGAACGAACACCACGGTTACAGCGAGGAGGGACCCCTTCGGATCGATGGAAAAGACACTCCCGAGAAGGAGTGCTCCCGCCACGAGTTGCGCCGCTATGACGCCGCACCACGCCAATGCAATTACACCGGCCCCCACCATCGAGACTTTCTCACCGTACGCCCCATGGAGAATATCCGGGAGGGTGTAAACCCCGAGGCGCCGGATTCTCCCAGCCAGGATGAAGGCAAAGGGGATGAGGGCAAGCCCCCCGATGAGTGACCACCAGGCCCCGGTAAGACCCCTGGAATACCCGAGTCCGATGATACCTACCGTAGAGGAGGCTCCGAAGATGGTTGCTACCAGTGAGGCAGATAAAGGGAAGGTGCCGGACTGTCGGGCGGCCACCCAATATGAATCCGGGGATCCTCGCCGGGCTCGCCACCCCACTCCGAGCATGAAGGCGAAATAACCACCCACGATGATGAGGTCGATCATTCTTCCGTCCCTCCCCAAGGCCTGCCCCTCCTGCCCCAAGGCCTGTCTCTCCGGCCGCCAGAGCCCCAAAACAGATGGCATCCAGGACACTCGACAACTGGCATGGAACCGCTTCGCTTAGCAAGGCCTTGCAGGATTGCTCCGCCATGGAAGAGGGACTAGTCTATGGGTTTCTTGGCCCCGAATTGGGGGTAGGACTCATGGCGGTGTACACCGACAACCAGCAGTTTGCGGCGGCTTTCCTTCCCTCGGAGATAGCGGGCGGGTTTTCGCCGGTTTCAGGCGTAAACCCGGAGATCGGCCCCCTCCTTTCGCTGGTTTTTGGCGAGCCGGAAAACCTGGTTCTCTCCGAAGCCGGCGACGAGACCCTCTTCACACTGCTTATCTCAGAGGTCTCTCATCGGTCGCAGTATGATCAGCTCATCGATCTGGCTCGTACGGACACCCGAATACCGGACCGCGTCGTTTGCCTTGCCGGGTCGGGAATGGACTTCCACGGTTTTAAGGGTCGGCACTGGGCAGCCATCCCAGGAAACCTTCATCTGGCCGTTCATTTTGCCCCCCACCGAGAGATCGACCGCTTCGAAGTGGCCTTCACGATCCTGGCAGCCCTTTCAGTCGCGGAGGCTTTGAACCAGATTGTTGGGCTTGAGAAGCGACCCCGGATCAAGTGGGTGAACGACATCCTCCTCGGGGAGGCCAAAGTGGGCGGAGTCCTGGCCTATACTCAGAGCCAGGGAAAAGCCGTCACTTCGGCGGTTCTGGGAATCGGGGTCAACCTCGAAACCAAACCCCAGGTCGAACAGACTCCTTTTGTGCCTGATGTGGCAGCGGTAAGGGAGTTCCTTCCCGACGACGGCCGACGACTTCGGGAAGCGGTCCTCTGGGCTTTGCTGGAAACGCTGGAAAGGAATTACCGGGTGCTCGTGGGGGACGGGGTCACCCCTCTCCTCGATCGATACCGGAACCACTCCCTGATTCTGGGAAGGGAAGTCAGCGTGTGCTCGGAGGACTCCGACCGGAGCATTGAGGTCCTGGCCCAAGGTCGTGTCACGGGCCTCGGCGAGAACCTCGAGCTCTTTTTGGATGGACGGGACGACCCGATTACCGGAGGCCGGTTGATCCTGGACCCCGGGCCGACAGAGGGGTGAGATATGCGCCAGGAGCCGGTGAAGGCGGCTTGGCTCTTATGGTCGCATGAGAAGGTTGGTGAGTAACCTGAGAGGCGGGTTCCCGTTTCCACCCGCCGTCAGCAACGGAGAAACAGAATGAACCCACCAGACCTACTGGTTATCTGTCTTTCAGCTTTTGTTGCGGTGTTTGCCCTGTTGGGCTTTTTGGCCGTCGTGATGCGTCTCCTGATCACGGTTTACCCCGAAAAGCTGGCCGGCATCGATTCCGCGACCATCGCCGCTGTAACGGCAGCGGCGGCCTACGTCTTTCCTGGAACTAAAGTTACTAACGTCGAGGAGATAAAATGATTTTCGCTGAAAACCCCAAAAAGATCCGGGTGATGTTCACCCCCTTCCGCGACGGGCTGCAGAGTAGCTTCGGCGGAAAGGTTCGATTGAAGGACTTCCTGCCCGCCATGGAGCTCTCGGCCCAGGCCGGGATCCGTCACTTCGAGTTCGGAGGGGGAGCCCGATTCCAGGCGCCCCTCTTCTACCTCGGGGAAAACCCCTTCGAATGCATGCGGGAAATCCGGAGGGCCGTGGGGCCCGACGCGGACCTGCAGATCCTCACCCGGTCGGTGTCGGGCGTGACACTCACGACCCAATCTCCGGAGGGCCTGGCCCTACAGGGCAAGATGATGGCCGCCGCCGAAACCACATGGGACCGGAACTTCGACTATATGAACGACGTCCGGAACCTGCTGAACACCGGAAAGCCCATCGTCGAAGCCGGGATGCACCACCAGTGCGTCA
>JBDHGR010000224.1:0-7082 GCA_039589815.1 Gemmatimonadota bacterium
CAACTCTCCCTCCCACCTGGTTGCAGATATAGAGCGGCTCCGGGAAGAGTTGGGGATCGATACCTGGCACGTGTTCGGTGGCTCCTGGGGCAGCTCGCTGGCAATGGATTATGCCGAGCAGCATCCGGACCGGATAAAGAGCCTGGTGCTCCGTGGCATCTGGCTGCTGCGGGACGAGGAGATCCACTGGTGGTTGTACGAAATGGGCCAGATCCAGCCCGAGCTTTGGCAGCGGTTCGTCGAGCCCATCCCGGAGGCCGAACGGGATGACCTTCTGGAGGCGTTCTGGAAGCGCCTCGACGGTGAAGACCGGGAGGCCGGCCTAGCGGCGGCAAAGGCCTGGTCGATCTACGAGGGGTCCTGCTGCACTCTTCTGCCCAACCCGGAGTTCAGCGACGCCTTCGGTGAGCCGGAGATGGCCTGGAACTTGGCCCGCCTGGAAGCCCACTATTTCCGCAACGTCCGTTACCAGCCTGACACGCTGCTTCTCGACCGGGTCCATCGCCTGCGCTCGATCCCAGCCTTCGCGGTGCACGGCCGCTACGACCTGGTTTGCCCGGTGAAGAATCTCTACGACCTGTGCCAGGCCTGGCCCGAGCTGGATGCATGCATCGTTCCGGATGCCGGTCACTCGTCCCATGAACCGGGCATCACCCGGGAACTGGTGGCCGCCACCACGAGAATAGCGGAGACCGGATCCCCCGTGCGCTGAGGAGGCGGGACGAGGTCGTAATCCTCCTACTTCCCTCCCGCCGGCACATGATCCATGAGATACCGGGTCAGGAGAGAGTAGACGTGAAGGGTGGTCCCGGCCCCTTCGTAGATCCCATGGGTCCGGTTCGGATAAGCCATCATGTCGAAGGGCTTGCCCAGCTCGATGAGGCGGTTGATGAGGGCCTCCGACCCCTGGTAGTGGACGTTGTCATCCCCCGTGCCGTGAACCAGGAGGAGGTTTCCTTCCAGCCCCTGGGCATAGGTGATGGGGGAGCCCCCCCGGTAGCCCTCGCTGTTGTCCTGAGGAAGTCCCATGTAGCGCTCCTGGTAGATGGTGTCGTAGAAGCGCTGGTCCGGAACCGGAGCCACGGACATGCCAGTGCCGAAGATTTCCGGGTAACGGAACATGCTGTTCAAGGTCATGGAGCCCCCACCGCTCCACCCCCAGACAGCCACCCGTTCCGAGTCCAGGTAGGAACGCTCAGCCAAAAGCGCTTTCACCCCCATGGCCACGTCCCGTGAGGCGAGGGTACCCACCTCTCCGTAGACGACCTTCCGCCAGGCCCGCCCTTTGGGGGCCGGTGTACCCCGGGGGTCCAGGCTCAAGACGATGTATCCCTGCTGCGTGAGATAGTGGTGCCAGAGGGTGGTCAGGCCATACCAATTGTCCCTTACGGTCTGGTTCCAGGGTTCACCGTAGACATAGACAAGGATTGGATATTTCCGGGCAGGATCGAAGCCCGCCGGGGTCATGATCCAACCGTCAATCTCCACCCCGTCCTCCGTCTGGACCTGGAAGAACTCTGCTTGTGTAGAGCGGACCCGTTCCACACGGTCCCGAAGCCCGTCATTCGATACCAGGCTCCGGACGGCTAGGTGCTCAGGTAAGCTCACAAGGGAGATGACAGGGGGATCGTCGAAGGTGGAGGTGGTGTGGATGGCCCAGTCCCCTCCCGGGGCTATCTGGTACCCGTGGGTGCCCGTTGCCCGGGCGGGGGTCAGCCGCTCCGCAGCTTCGGGACGCCCATCCAGCGGGACCCGGAAGAGGTAGCGGGCGGTGGCATCATCGGGAGAGGCCAGGTAATAGATCCATCCCCCCTCCTCGTCGATAAGTTCGATGGAGAGGATGTCCTCCTCCGCCGGGGTCAAGGGCGTGACCTCGGACCCGTCCCGGCTCACCCGGTAGGCACGCCGCCATCCATCCCCCTCGCTCACCCAGGTGAAGCTCCGACCCTCGTCCAGCCAGACCAGGTCGTCCACAACGTCCAACCAAGCCTCATCCGTATCGGTGTGGACTGTTCTGATGGCCCCGGTCGAAGCCTCACCCAGGATGACTTGGAGGCGGTTCTGAAGGCGATTCAGGTACTGGATGACAATCTCCTCGGAGGAAGCGGCCCATTCCACCCGGGCCGGGTAGTTGTTCCGGGGATCCCCCTCCAGATCCATCCAGACCGTCTCACCCCCAATGGTCGGAACCACTCCCACCCGGGCGGCGGAGTTCGTGGTCCCTGCTTTGGGATACTGGATGGGGACAGTGTAGGAGTAGAGGGAATCGGTGTTGTTGATGAGGAGGAAGTCCCGAATCCCTGTGGCGTCGAGTTGCCAGTAGGCGATGCGGGTGCCGTCGGGGCTCCACCTGAATCCGTCCTGAAGGTGGAGCTCCTCCTCGTACACCCAGTCGAACGTGCCGTTGATGGTGGTCCGTGAGCCGTCGTCGGTCAGGGGGATGATTGCCCCCGTGGCCAGATTCTGGACGTAGATGTTGCGGTTCTGGACGTACGCCACCCGGCCCCCGTCAGGAGAAAACTTGGCGAACATGGTTGTGGCTTCAGGGAAGTCGGGGCCCATCTGGGTGAGGGTTTCGGCCTTTCGATCCAGCACCCAGTAGTCTCCTCGGGTGTTGTCTCGCCATACCCGGCGGGTGTTGGTGAAGATGAGGACCTTGGATCCGTCGGAAGACCATTCATATCCCTCCACGGCCAGAGGCCTTTCGGCCCGCGACGGCACCAGTTCGGAAGCCGGGATCAGGACTTCTCTTTCCCCCGACTCCGCCCCATAGGCCACGATGTCCACCCCTCCCGGGATCTGCCTCGAGGCTTCCAGGGTGGTGTATCGCCCGTCACCCAGCCAGCGGGCGGGCCCGAACCCCTCTCCCGAGAACTCCGAAGAGTTGAAAAGGCGCTCCAGGGTCAAGGCCTCCTCCTGGGCCGCGGAGGCCAAAGGGGCGCAACCAACCAGGAGGGTCAGGAGCAGGAGGACCCTGGCTCCTGATGAGAATTGATGACAAGAGAAAGAGGCGCTCACGGTTCTTCCTTTCCTGGGAGTTCGCGAAACCCAGATCATCGGTCCCTGCCACATATCCCGCAATGCCGCCCAGGGGCTCGGAGGGCCCCGGGCCCGAGTTCCCTCACGGGGATGGATGCCAGGAGGGTTCGGCGGCTGTTTGGGATCGACCGAAATCTGAATGTCGATCCGGTCTCGTTTCAGGAGGTCAGGTCAATTGGGGAGGCCTTACGATCCATCTCTGTCACCGCCCGGCCCACAGGGCAGGATCAAGGCGGACCCCCAGCCACGACTCAAGAGCCACTCGCACCTGTTCCCGATTGGTTGGAGACAGGTTCTCGATCGATGTGTCTCCGTGATGCCGTCCTGGTATGATGAATTTGAGCGAACCGGTTTGGGCCGTGATCTCAGCTGCCGCCCCGGTCCAAGTGTCTATTTCACCATACAGGAAGACGAAGTTCTCGCCCTCGGCCTTCAGCCAATCAGAGATCCTGACCGACAAAGTGGGATCGTAGGTCGTCTCAAATCTCTTGGGTACAAACGCAGCGTGGGGTTGAGGTGGCAACGCGACCAGTAGGTCGGTGAAATCCGCAGTCTCGAACCCGTAGTACCCTGTCTGCGTCGCTGCTTGGTAATAATGCGGACCGAGCCGTTGGATTTCCTGATCTGAGTAGAGGGAAAAGCCCACCACATCCTCGAGGTGGTCCAATGCTCGATCAATCGCACCGGGTTCTTCCGGGTTTTCTGTGTCCGGGACCTCCTCGCATTCCTTTCCGTACTGCCAGAAGGAAAAAGGGTACTCCAAGACCGCGTATTCGAAGGCCGCCTCTATCCCCATATACTCGAATGTCCAGCCCTTTCCCTTCGCATACCAGTTCAGCCTGGGAAGGACTTGGTCTCGTTCCACCAGCACCCACCGCTGAAAGGCCAGGTGTTTCGCGCGGCACTCAGGCGTTCCAGCCGAACGGAGGAAGGCATATAACCGTTCGTCTTCAAAAGAAGTCTGAAGCGGTGCTACATAGGGAACGGATGCCGCGACATCTCGAGGGTAGAAGTACCGATAGGCGACCGTAGTCATTCCGCCTTTGCTGCGCCCGGACGCTGCCCAAGGCCCAGGATAGACTTCCCCCAAAAGCGCCCGGACGGTATGCAAGTCGGCTGTCGCCTGCTCGAGATTCAAGAAAGACCAGTCCAGCGAATCCGGCATGGAGACGCCGAAATACCGATGTTCAACGCTCACCTCGTTTGCATTGAGATAATGCGTCAACTCATACGCCTGATTGTCGCTGCGTGCGTATCCGTTGACGACCATCACAGTCGGGCTGTCGATTCCCCGGTGGTTCAGGAAAACTCGTTGGAGAAAGGTGCCCTCCCCAGGGTTTTCGTGATCAATCGGCTGGCGGATTCGGAGTTCGTATGAAGCCGAAAAACCCTCCGGCGGCTCAATAGATTCGAACTGGATATCGGGAAGGAGCTCCAGCGCCTTCTCGAGCTGCCGCTGCTGCGCACCCAACTGCCCGGTAGCGATCCAGACCAGAACAAGTCCGGTCAAGAGCCTGAAGACAGGGAGACTCGGGGAGCGATGCTTCAGAGGTCTTTTCTGGGGCATGCGAATCATCGCCGACACGGGTCAACGCTCCTGATAGAAGAGACGGCCTTCCATTTCTTGGTAGTGGGAAGGGGGAAGATGCTATTGCCAATGTGGCAACAGCAAGAAAGAGGCACGACCGTGTTGTCCTCCCGCCGCCATTGTTCGATTAGGACCTTTGCTTTCTGGTGGGTATTTGGAGCTCGTCATGGAGCGGAGGACCGGTCCCTGGTCCTCTCCCGGGCTCTCTGCGGTGTGGCATCCTCCCCGAGCCTCGGCTCGGTCTCGCGCCGAAGGAAGGCATTGGCCTGGAGGACGATCCAACTGGAGGTGGGGCGCCTCACCCTTGGCGATATCAGTTGTTTTTGGCTCCCTGGCTGATCCAATTCTTCAGGTTGGTCAGATCGATGTTATCCAAGGCCGACCCGCCCAACGGCATCCGCTGTCCTACAGTCTGCCGCCCTTCCACCTTCACGATGAGGTAGCTGCCGTCAGCATCTCCGGGGATCACCCGTGCTGCTGCCGATTGTGTAGCGGCAACATTCACGAGGTTCGCATAGGAGCTGCCGGAGCTGAGATTCAGACCCGCCGCCTGGGCAGATCCGTGGCATGATCCCGATGCGCAGCCCCTCCGGTTAAAGATCTCCTGGATGACGGTGGCGAAGGATGGATCCGCAACGATGACTCTGGGACTACCGCCGTTCCCGCCATTGTTGGAATTGTCGCCAGGACCGGTGCCGCCATCACCACAACCGGCAAGGGCGAGGGCGGCGACCACTGGGAGAGTACGGAATACGATACGGCTCATGGGACTCCTCCTGATGGAGAGACGGGAAACGGACCGGGGTCGTGCTCCGGCTGGCCAGCATTCGCACTGCTTTTCAAGCGGGGTATCGCCGCTTTCTCAAAAATGGAAGCCATACCCGAACATCGCGGTCTTGGCCCCGAAGAGGCCGAGCCCACCCAGGGAGAGTCCGACGACGATGAGAGCCAGGGGAAGGTAGACCAGGCCCTGGGCAATCCGGTTCTCCCAGCCCACCCGATGCAGGAGCGGTAACAACAAGAACCCGATGGCCAGACCCAGGGTCGTGGGCTGAAAGAACACTACCGCAGCCGCGATGAAGAGAAGGCCCGTGGCCAGCTCGAAGGCTTGGACCGTCCGGTGGTCCGGGTGGAGACCGGCGACGGTGTTCCTGAGGCCTCGACGGGTGGGTCCCTCGCGCCCATTCCCTGTCCGGGCGCGATCTCCCGTTACGAGGAACGTTGCTTTTCCGCTTAGCACGTAGGACAACACGCCCAGAAAAGAGAGAGGACCCAGAGAGGCGTAGAGGGCGGTACTCTTCGCCAGAAAGGGGACGAGCACCGCAGGCCTCCTCCAGAGATCCACCACAAAACTCAGGATGGGGGCCGTGAAGGTCAGAAGGGTCACAGCCACGAAATCCGCCCCGTAGATGACGTTGAATCCGTCATCCAGGCCCCAGGTTGGGAACACCAGCTCATGGCCTCCTAGGGCAAGGGTTAGAGGCCTGGCGATCCCGAAGAAGGAGGCCAACACCAGGTTGGCGTCCACAAGGTACAAGAACCAGAAGAGGGCCAGAGGCAGGCCCAGGGTGGGGAATAGAATATCGAGTTTTTCCACCCAGGAGATGTTCCGGGCTCTCAGGAGACGGCCGGTTTCTTTGACGATGAACTCGCTCGTTCCGCGGGTCCATTTCATATGCCGGACCCGGAAAGCTCTCACCGAGTCGGGAAAGTCCTCGTAACAGACGATGTCCTCGGCGAAGTATCCCCTCCAGCCAGCTTCCCTCAACCGTACCGCGAAGGCCAGGTCTTCGCTTACCAGCTCCGGGATCCCGCCCACGGCCTCCCAAGCCTCACGGCGCAGGACGGCCCCGTGGCCGAGCAACATCACGAATCCGTAGCGGTTTCGCAGAGGCTGGTACCAACGCCAGTGGACATCGATGCCTACCGCCACGGAACGGGGGAGCTTGCCCTGTTGCCCGGGATTGGCCTGGTGGTTCGCCTGGACGAAGCCACAAGAGGGATCAGCAAGAAGGTAGGGCAAAGAGCGGGACAGGAAGTCCGGCGGTAGAATCTCGTCGGCATCCACCAGGGCGAAGAACGGCTCTTTGGCGACCTGGGCCAGGGCATGGTTGAGGTTCCCCGCTTTGAAACCTCTCCTGTCGGGCCGCCTGACCACGGTCACTCTGTCCTCGTGGACGGCGGCAAACGCATCGACCTGATCTCTGCACGCTGGGTCGGTGCTGTCATCCAGAATGTAGACATGATAGTCCAAATATTCCTGCACCACGCAGGACCGGACGCTCTCTTCCACGAAGTCGTTGTAGGTGGTGTATAGCAGAGCCACCGGAGGAGGATCGGGCGGGAGCGGTGGACTCCCCACTCGAAGGCTGTGCTTCTTCCGGTAGACGGCGGCGGCTATCACGACGCCGATGTTGTAGAACCCGTAGAGCCAGGCCAGCTCGATGAACACCAC
>JBDHGR010000225.1:0-7055 GCA_039589815.1 Gemmatimonadota bacterium
GCCATGGTGATATCGATCTCGATGGCCGAGCGGTCCTCGCCTTCGGGCTCCTCCACCCAGAACAACCGGTGGGTGAGGGGCTGATGTCTGGCTAGCAGACCCTCGCCATAGTCGCCGCCGTTCCATCCTTTCAGGGCTGGGGCGAAGAGGGAGTGCATGTTCGTGCGCTCCTCCAGATAGGCAATGACATCGATGCCCTTCGACCTTGAATTCGCCCGGTCCACTTCCTGGTGACCGGAGATGTCAGGCCCGATCTCGTTGATCACGGCGGCCAGGGAATCGTAGCCACCGGGCATTTCGGCGTTCCGGTAGCCCCACAGGTTGTAGGAGAGGAACTTGACCTGGTCCGGATATTGGCCCTGCGCGCTCGAGGCGAGAAGCAAGAACACGCATACCAAGCCGGTGGATCTCGCGGACATCCACAAGGGTGGCCTCCTTGTAGGAATGGATGATATGCCGTGAGAGGTTACCGGCCGGAAACCTCGTGCGCCAGCATCCCAAAACAGGGGCTCTGAACAGGGCGTGTTCCTTGGGGTTATTGGACCCCTTCGAAAGCACCTCGATCGAGCTCCGACCCTGGCTCTGCGCGAAGGCTGACGGCATCTTCGTCCGAGCCCTGGCGACCGAGCCGAAGGACCATCGAGAGGGGAGGACCAGCCAAAATGCACTCGGGTAAACCCGCTGTCCGGTACCCAATGGTGATTGCAGCCTTCGTAGCGTTAGCAGGTGTGGGATGCGAGGGTGATGGTTCCGATGGGACTTGTGTTTCCTACACGGAAGCGGATCATCCTGCAGCGGTCTCTGAAGTGGCATGGGCGGCGGTCCCCCCGGGGCTCCACGTTGCCGTGGGATCACTGGACGAACACTACTTCCGAAGTGCGGTTCCGGATCTCCCCCGGACCCTTCTTTGGAGGGGGGCGGCCTGGAGAGGGGAGAGAGTCTCTGCGCAGATTGTGACCTGGGCCGCCGACTCTCTGCCGCGGATGGAGGTCGTGTTCTCGGACTTCGTGGCCGAGTCCGGGGAGGTGCTGCCTGCGGACATGGCGAGGGCCCGTTTCGTTCGGTACGTCCTAACCGACGAGTATGCCGGGGGGTGCGGGTACCGGAAGCCCGAGGACTTTGCGGTTCATCTCTATCCGGACGCCCTGGATGGGGCGGCCTGCTTTGACAAGCCGAGCAACTCCACCAGACCGCTCTGGATCACTATCGAAGTTCCCCGGGACGCATCACCCGGTGTCTACACCTCTACCATGGAAGTTCGGGCCCGGCGACGGGGTCCGGTGACAGTTCATCTGGAGCTCGAGGTGTTGTCACGAACGCTTCCCCCACCTTCCGAATGGGAATTCCACCTGGATCTCTGGCAGAACCCCTATGCCGTGCCCCGGATCGAGGGTGTGGAACTTTGGTCCGAGGCCCATTGGGAAGCCCTGGTGCCTCTCATGAAACTGTTGGCCGACGCAGGGCAGAAGGTGATAACCACCACCATTACCGAAGCCCCTTGGGATGGTCAGACCTTTGACCCCTTCGGATCCATGGTGGAATGGAGGGTGAACGGGGAAGGGAGCTGGGAGTTCGATTACACTGTCTTTGATCGGTGGGTGGAGTTCATGATGAGCCTGGGCGTGGATGAACAAATCAACGCCTACTCCCTGATCCCGTGGTCGAGCCAGCTCACCTACTTCGACGAATCCGCCGGTGAGAAGGTGGTGGAAGAGGTAACACCCGGTTCGGACCGTTATGTCGAACTCTGGACCCCTTTCCTCATCGACTTCCGGGCCCACCTCGAGGAAAAGGGTTGGTACACCATCACCAACATTGCCATGGATGAGAGCCGGTCCGAGGACTTCGGCCGAATGCTGGACATGATGAATCAGCTGGCACCGGGAATCGGCATCGCGCTGGCCGACAACTCCCTTGCCTTCCGGCGGTTTCCGGACCGAATCCAGGACCTGTCCGTTTCCTACAGCGACGCTGTTGACCAGGTGGACCTCGAGGAACGGCGTTCTCGAGGTTTCCCGAGCACTTATTACGTGTGCTGCTCGGACCCCTTCCCGAATACCTTCACCTTCTCCCCACCGGCGGAGGCGGCTTTCATTGGGTGGTACGCTACGGCAGCCGGCTTCGATGGGGTCCTGAGGTGGTCCTACAACAGTTGGGTAGAGGACCCGCTACGGGATTCCCGGTTTAGGACCTGGCCGGCTGGAGATACCTATATCGTCTATCCAGGTGCAATGAGCTCTATCCGATTCGAGCGCCTGGTGGAGGGCATCCAGGACGCGGAGAAGATCAGGCTTCTCAGGGAGGAGTTGGCGGCATCTGGGACCGATGAGGCCCGTGAGAAGCTGGAGTCACTTGAGGCCATGCTCCGGGTCTTCGACGTGAAAGAAAAGCCGGAGGGCACCGACGAACTCCTGAATCGGGGCAAGGCTTTCCTGTTGGAGCTCTCCAGAGGGTAAACCGGGTGTGCCGGTTGCGCGGCCGATCCCCCGTATTCGTAGATTTTCCGTGCAATCCCGATACCGGATTCGCAATTGGCCTGAGTAGGAAACAGGCCTCCGCCGCCGTGGTGACCTGACCATCAGGCGCTCCCTTTTCACCCTTTCAAGGGCGCCACCGGCAGGGCCGGGACCATCGTCGCACCGCGCCCGGAGGTCTGGACCTCGAACGTGCGCGACCGGCTCGCCGTCTTGCCCGTGGTCAGATCCTCTATCGTCACGGTGATTCGGTAGCTGCCTTTCGCAAACGACGTTCCCACGCGGCGCAGTTCGGACAACGTGCCGTCAGGCGCGGCTGTGGACTCACCGCCAAAGCGAAGGCGGATCGGCTCCCGGTCTTCGGCCGTCTCGCTGGAGCTGCCTGCAACGCGCTCAATCGTGATTTCCGTGGTGTACGGATTGCCCGCCGGCAGGTTGTAGATCTCGTAGTAGACATCGAATGCGCGCGACGGCAACTGGCGGGTGGGCAGGAGGGCGAGCGTCGCTCCTCCGCGCTCCCATCCGATCTGCGCGTCGGGCTGGCCGAGCGCCACATCGCTCAACATCAACTCCGTCCCGCTGTAGTCAGGGATCCGTATGTATTTCCAGTACAGCTGTCCGATGCCCGCCTCCGTCGCATCGATCATGAAGACGCTCTGCCGAATGTCGCGGGACGGAGGCGCCTGCACCTCGATGTGTGTGTACAGCAGGTGCTCGCCGCGCAACCGGCGAGGAAGTTCGACAAACACGCTGTCATGCCGGTTCGTCACGGATCGCAACGCCGTGTCTGCCAGAAGCAGCCTCACGCTGAAGCGGTACCGGTTGTTGTCGTCGACACGCTCCGTCTCGAGTTCGCCCGCCTCGACCGCGAACGCGGCAACCACTGTCGTGCGGCCGCTCTCTGCCCGGAACGTGTAGAGATCGTAGAAGAAGGGTAGCGGGCGCAGAGGGCCACGACCGATATCGGTGCTCGGCAGTGCGGCGAGCACATCGATAGTCCCGGGTTCACGCGAGGCGACATCGAATCCGAGGCCCCCGGCCAAGATTGCCGTGAGCATCCAAAGGAGACGAACCGGTCCAGCACTCATGTGGCCCGTCGCAGCGCGACTCTGCTCCTTTCCCCAGCGTGAGGTGAGAACCATCTCAAAATATTATTCCCCACAGGGACACGTCCAGTTCCGCGAGCTGCCTTGCCTGTGCTTTGGTTCCGCATCGATACCTGGTAGCTCGACCCGCTCGAAAGGGGCATGAATCGAACAGACGGGGTTTGTCGAAGGGAATAGCCACGGCGCAACCCCCTCGGCTTCTCGGGATGGCCGGCTACTACGTATTCGATGACCTCAGGGTGCATCCCAGGCCCGAGGACCGCCCGGCCGAGACGCAACGCCGGGCGCTGCCTGGTGTATGGAAGCCGAGGTCGGTGCCGCCACCCGCCGCCGCAGACGGTCGCTCCGGTGGACGAATTCGGCGACCGAGCCTACAGCCGAGTCTACAGCCGAGCCTACAGCGGAGTAGGCAACCCGCGAAGGAGGCCCGAATTGCCCTACCAATCCATGACCGCAGCGGCTCTTCTCGGTCTGCTCCTGTTCGCCCCAAAACCCATCGCGGCGCAGGGCGACCCGGCCTCCTCTATGGATCCGGCCGAGCTGCTCAAGGAAGCCCAGGACCGGCAGGAAGAGTTCGAGCGATTCAGGGCGAGTCGCATACCGGTCGAACGAGTGCGGTCTAGGCCGTCCTGCGACGAGCTGATCGGGCGCATCTGCATTTGGTTCGGTGGTGAGGGCGAAACGGGCTTCCCGGCGGAGTGGCCTGAGGTCGGCGAGGCGCGCGTCGAGCTGATCTCATTCCTGACTGAGACGGCCGCGCGTGCGCCCGGCCGCTGGGTGATCGGGCAGTTGGTCTACTATCTGATCGAGAATCGCGACGTGGACGGAGCCACGAGCGTTGCGACGGATTGCGGGATTCCCGAGGACTGGTGGTGTGCCGCATTGCGAGGGTACATCCTGCATTTGACGGCGGATTATGTGGCTTCTGAAGAGGCGTTCCGGGAGGCGCTGGCGTCCATGCCGCCCGATGAGCGCGAGCGTTGGATGTCCCCGCGTTTCGTGCTGACGAAGGACGGGGTGGAGCTGTTCGCGGGCGTGGACCCGGCGGAGCGGGATCGCCTTTTTGAGCTGTTCTGGCGTCTCTCGGATCCACTCTTCCTGATCGAGGGCAACGATCGGCTGACCGATCACTTCGCGCGCATGGTCGAGGCGGTGAACTGGCGGGAGGCGGCGAACCCGATGGGGCTGCCGTGGGATGAGGACATGGAAGCCACCCTGATCCGATACGGGCGCAACATCGGTTACAGTCGGACGTACGATCCTATCGCCGCCTTCCGTACTCTAGGTGACACCCGGCGAGTGCTGGGACACCACCACCCGAAGAGTCGTGGCTACCTCTTCCCGGAAATGTTCCTCGAATCGCCGTCCGACGTTCCGCCGGAAAGCTGGATCACCGCGCCGCGGGAGGCGCGCACCTGGTTCGCACCCCGGTACTCCCCGGACATGCGCCCGCTGGAGACGCAGGTCGGACGATTCCGGCGAGGTGAAATGATGTTGGTGGTAGGCGCGTACCGGCCCGTGCCGCCGGAGGCGGACGGGGTGGGGCAAGAGGTAGCCGAGGTGGACTCTGTGGCAGCGGAGGCCTCAGAATCGGACACGCAACAGAGCGGGGAGTTCGGGATCCAGGGACCGCCTCATGCGGCGCTCTTCCTGGTTCCGGAGGACGGTTCGGAGCCGACATTCGTCCGAGGCTTTGACGAGGAGGGCGTCCTGACGATCAACTCGCCGCCCGGCCGTTATGTGAGCGGACTGGAAGTGGTCGACTTGGAGGGCAAGCAGGCATGGCGGGCCCGTCAGGGCGTGGTGCAACTCCCGCTGGTGCCTGGCCTCGTCGGTGTGTCGGACCTTCTGATTCTGAAGGAAGGCACACCCCTCCCGGAGAACCTCGATGAAGCGATCCCGCACGTCCGGCCGGGCGTGCGCATCCGGAGGGGAGAGCGATTCCCTGTTGTCTGGGAAGCGTATGGGCTGCGGATCGCTGAACCGGTGCGGGTAACGCTCGGTTTCACCCGCGGGCGACCCGGCTTCCTTACACGCGTCGGCGAGTTCCTCGGTGTGCTCGAGCCGGACCGCCCGGTAGAGGTAATCTTCGAGGACCAGGGCCCCGATTCGGTACAGACCGCTTTCCGGGCCATCCAGTTTCAGCTGCCGGAACTCGATCCCGGCGACTACACGCTCCACCTCAGACTGGAGCTGGCCGGACGCAACCCGGTCGTGACGAGCCGACCGATCATCGTGGAGTGAGCGTTTCGATCGCCGCAGGGTGATCAGCCCGCTGGACGTAACCGTCGGAACCGAGCCGAAGAGAGGGCCCTGGCTGGCGACCTGGGCCATCTTCGTCCTATCCTTTCCATCATCCTGAGGATGGATGCGGGTCGAAAAGGGTGGCCGATCGAGGAGGTATCCGTGTTTGGGTGGCAGACAAGGAGGAGTGCGAACCAGGTTGCCGGGGCCGAGGACACGCTCGGCCGCCTGGACCCAGGGCCGAGCGGTATTGGCTCGCCGTCGGGTTTTCGGCGACTCGCCGTCACCGTCCCTGGACTCCTCCTCGGGATGACACTCTTCGCCTGTGGAAGAGCAGAGCGCGAGCGAGCGGCGGCCGTGGAGGCTGCCCGTGAGGAAACCCGAGCGGAGATTGAGGCCATCCTCACGGAGCGGATCGACGCGGCCGATCGGCTCGCCCGGTCGGCCGACCGGATCCTGAGCCCGCTCCCCGTCATGACGCCAGGAGAAGAATCCGCGCTCCGCCGCTTCCTCAATGCGTCCCATCTTTCCAGGGCCCGGCAGCTCGGAGTGCGGGCCGAAGACGAGTATGCGTTGGATTCGCTGGTTGCAGCCGGCCGTCTGATCGAACTGGAGGACAGCACCCGGTACTGGATCGTGCGGCCGGGCGATTCACCGGCTCACGTGGTGCCCGATCTGCGTACCGTCCTCGAGGTGCTGGGAGCGCGATTCCAGGAGCGGCTTGCCGGAATGGGGTTGCCGCCCTACCGCATGGAGATCACGAGTGCCCTTCGCACCGCCGAACGACAGGCGCGGTTGCGCCGGAACAACGCCAATGCCGCGGCCGGTGTGAGCTCCCACGAGTTCGGGACCACCGTCGACCTCTCCTACGCGGCGTTCGCGCCGCCGGCGGAGGTGCCCGCGGAGATCATCGACGGGGTGGCCGAAGATCTCCGGCCTCACATCCGACGCATCGCAGACCTCGCCTTCGAATCGGTGTCTGCGCGGAAGTCACGGGAACTGGGGCGGATCTTCAGCCAGGTCCTCGCAGAGGCGCAGGACGAGGGGATTGCACTAGTGATCTACGAGCGGCAGCAAACGGTGTATCACCTGACGGTGGGGAGGACGATGTAGCGAGGGGAGGGAGGCTGAGGGAAGGGGGAGCGGTGCGGTTGGGTGGTCCTGGGCGCGCCTCGTTTGGAGTCGGGCCGGTTGGTGTGTCGATGATTCCGGTTCGGTTCCCGCAGCCACC
>JBDHGR010000225.1:7087-12729 GCA_039589815.1 Gemmatimonadota bacterium
GAAACGCATCGGTCGTCTCCGGCCGCTGATGCGACCTCCGGCTGGGATTATTCGGAGACCCACCAACTTCCTTCCGCAATCTCGGCGGAAATCCTATCCTTTTAAATGGGACTGGTTGTTTCTTAGGACTGTCTGTCGGGTCCCATCTCGATAGGGTCTTTTCCGAATGGTCGAAGATCACATACTCACCGCACGCATCCTGATGGTGGATGACGAGGAGTCCAATCTCGAGCTGTTGAGGCGGATCCTCGAACCGGTTGGTTTCAAAAATCTGACGGTTACCGCCGACCCCTTTCAGGTACTCCCGCTTTGTCGACAGACTCAGCCGGACCTCGTGCTTCTGGACATAGCGATGCCGGGAAAAAACGGTTTCGAGGTCCTGGCGGAGATCAGGCAGCACATGGGGGAGGAGGAGTACCTCCCGGTCCTGGTCCTCACCTCCGACCACTCTCCCGAGACGAAACGGCAGTGCCTCTCGGCCGGTGCCCAGGACTTCCTGACCAAGCCCTTGAGCCCGGCGGAAGTCCGCCTGAGGGTGAGGAACCTGTTGGAGACGCGGTTCCTCCACCTGGCTCTTCGTGATCACAACCGCCGTCTGGAGGAGAGGGTCCGGGAAAGGACCGCGGAGCTGGAGGAAGCCCACGCGCAGATTCTGGCCCGGTTGGCTCGTGCAGCCGAGTACCGGGACGACGAGACAGGAGAGCATACCCGCCGGGTTGGCCGCTTATCGGGCGCGATTGCGCAGGAGCTGGGGCTGGCTCCGGAAGAAGTCTCCCTCATCCAGCGGGTGGCTCCCCTTCACGACGTCGGGAAGATCGGCATCCCTGACGACATCCTGCTCTTTCCAGGTCGGCTCACGCCGGAACCCATGGAGGTCATGAGGTCTCACACCGAGATCGGAGGAGACCTGATGGCGGGGAGCGGAATCCCGCTCCTGGACCTCGCGGAGCAGATCGCCCGGACCCACCACGAGCGGTGGGATGGTAGCGGGTACCCGGCGGGTCTTTCGGGCGAGGAGATCCCTATCGCCGGTCGCATCGTCGCTGTTGCCGACTCCTTCGATGCTTTGTCCCACAGCCGGCCCTACGAGCCAGCCTGGGCCGCCGAGGATGCGTGGTGGGAGATCGCAAGGAAGGCCGGCACCGACTTCGATCCCGTAGTCGTTGATGCGTTCACGAAGGTATTACGTTCAACCGGCCTCAGCGTGGGAGTTCAGTCATGAAGTGCCCTTCGATCCGGATGCCCATAAGGGAAAAATGGATCCGCTCTGCCCCTGGCAGGGCCACGGCTTATTTCCTTCTCCTGATAGCAGGATGCAGCTATCTGGAGCCGGTGCTCGAACCAACGGTTCCAAGCGTGTTCGATACCGGACTCGCTCTCATGGCGGATGGAGACTTCGCCGGCGCGGAAATGGTTTTCCGGGATGCTTCATCCCGTTGCGAATCGGGTTCCGACGGCCGGCGGGCCCTTCTCTTCCTCTCCTTCCTGGCCCTGGATCCAAGGAATCCGGCAGCCCACCCCGATTCCGCGGCCCTCATGGCGGGCCGGTTCCTGAACCTTCCCGGCAATACCCGGGAAGAGACCTTGGAGGCGGAGGCCCTCTATATCACTGCCCTGGATTACGGGGCCGATCCGGAGCTGCGGATCGATCCTGTGAACCCGGGTCTTGCGGTCCGTTTCGGGGACTGTGACCAGCCCTTCCCACCCAGAGACGATCGGCCGTTACCTATCCTGGACAATCCGACCTCGGGCCTTCTGAAAAGTCTGGATGAAGAGCGGGGCAACCTCACTCAGGCTAACCAGCAGCTTCGCTACACAGTACGACAGCTTCGTCAGGCCTCCGCCTCCCTCCAGGCGCAGGTGGATACCCTGAATGCGGAGCTGGAGCGGATCCGGAAGCTCATTCGGCTTCCAGACACCACAGTGACGAGGCTTCCGGACACCGGTCTGGTTCGGGCCCCTGATACCACGGTCTCTCGGATCCTTGGTGTCGATAGCAACTGGCGCCCCTTCCTCCCATGAAAGTCCGGGACCGGCTGGTTCTGTCTTACGCGGTAGTCGGGATCATGCTGGCGGTTCCGTCCTTCTTCGCCGCCGGGCGCCTGGGTGAGCTGCGGGACCTGGCCGTGCGTGAGCGAGCCAGACATGCCGAGGCTGCTTTGGCCCTGGGAAGTATCGAAACGGGCCTCTCTGAGTTCGACCGGTATCTCAGGAGTTATGTGGCCGCCCCCGACTCGGCCCTCCGCCAGTCGGTCTTCACCGCATTGAGGAGCCTCCGAGGGAACGCCGGGAGAATCGAAGGAGCTGGGTTCGACAACGCGGCCGAAGGATTCGAATCGGATCTGGCCGGCCTCCAAGCAGCGGTCCGCGAACTCGATGCGCTGGTTTTGGATGGGCAGCTGGGAGAGGCCACTCAGGCCTTCTTCGTCCTCCAGCCGGAGATCAATGGGGCTCGGCAGGGATTGGAAGCCATCGCCCGCACTATCGACGACCGGGCCGCCGCGGATTTCTCTCGGGCTGAGGAGATCTCTGGATCGGCCCGCGTCATCACTCTGTTTACGGTCTTGCTGGGCATGGTCCTGGCCCTCCTGGTGACCGGGTGGGTGCACCAGGTGCTCTGGGCTCCCCTTCAGCGGCTCCGGGATGCCTTTTCCCAGGTGGCGGGGGGACAGTATGCCCCTCCCCGGAACTTGCCCTATGGGGGGGGTGACGAAATCGGCGACCTGTCGAGGTCGTTCAGGGCCATGACCCAACGCCTGGAGGACCTGGATCGGCTGAAAACCGAGTTCGTTGGGGTGGCCAGCCACGAGTTGAAAACGCCTATCAACGTCATCCAGGGATACACGGAGCTCATCGAGGAGGAGCTCGGAGGGGACCTTACGCAGAACCAACGAGACATCCTGGACAGGATTGCCGACCAAACCCGTTCGATGGCCCGGATGGTGAGCCACCTCATGGACATCAGCAAGCTCGAGACGGGAAGCTACCAGATGGAGTTAGAGGTGGTTCCGGTCGAAGACCTCCTCCTGGGCCTGGTCCGGGGATATGAGCTTCTGGCGGGTGAGCGAGAAATCAGAATCCACACGGAGGTTGTACCCGACACCCCGGATGACGTGGAGGTGGATGTGGACCTGTTCCGGGGCGAGGTCCTGGGGAATCTGGTTTCCAACGCCCTCCGGTTCGCTCCGGAGGGAGGAGAAGTTCGGGTACAGGCACGGCCCGAAGCGGGAGGGGTGCTTTTCGAGGTCGCCGACAATGGGCCGGGGATTCCTCGAAGGCACCGGGCCCACGTCTTCAAGAAGTACTACCAGGCGGAACGATCCCAGGCCATGGGTTCCGGATTGGGGTTGGCCATCGCCCGGGAGCTGGTGGAGGCCCACGGGGGCTGGATCAAGCTGGGGGAGAGTAATCAGGGCGACCTGGGAGGGGCGGTGTTCCTCGTCTGGATCCCCACTCGAGGTGGGGGGAAACAGTAGGGGGACCAGTAGCCCTCCGGGTTCACCCCCTGCTCGCCGCTCTAGCCGAGGGCCAACCAGTGCTCCGTGAGCATCCCTACCGATTTCCCGGATCTGGCAGGACAAGTAGCCGTCTGGCCATCGCCTCACCGTTGATGGAGAGCACCACCTGGTAAGCTCCCGCATCCACCAGAGGCCTCGAAGGCCCCCTACCCCTTCCACCGCTCTGCCCGGCCGCCTCCGCAGCGGCGCGTCTCTCCTCGGCTTCGGCACGTTCTTCGTCGGTAAGATCGCGACGGAGGTCCCAGATCACCCGGTGGAGACCCGCCTCGGTGGCATCTTCGGCCATCGTTGAATCGGATAGCTCCCGGAGGACGTTCCCGTCGGTGTCGTTAATCGTAAGCGTGAACTCTCGAGCCTCCTCCTCCAACGCGTAATAGACCACGGCCCCGTTGGGATGGTTCTCGGCGTAAAACCGATCGTGGCCGTAGAGGTCCCCACGCCGAATGCCCCGAGAGCCCCAGAGGATAGCCGGGGCCGGCTCAAAGAGATGCGTTCCGTGGCTCTCGGCCTCGGTCATCTGTCGCAAGTGAGTGACATCGAGGATCCAGACGCCTCGCCCGTGAGTGGCGATGGCGATTTCCCCGGCGGTGGGATGGATTGCTACCTCCTGGACCGAGTTGGTGGGCACGTTGCCACTGATCTTGCTCCAGGTATGACCTCGATCGAGGGACGCAAACATCCCGAACTCGGTCCCGCCGTAGATGAGGTTCTCTTCGTGCGTATCCTCCCGGAGTGCCCGTGTGGAGCCTACTTCAGGGAGTGTTCCATTCAGGGATCGCCAGGTCGCACCGAAGTCCTCGCTAGCGAAGGCGTACGGCCCATCGTCATTGGACCGATGCCCATCGAAGGCAACGTAAACCCTCCCCTCCGAAAAACGGCTGGGTTCGATGGAATCGACGAAGCGGGGCCCAGGAAGCCCAACATTCTCATCGATGCGGGTCCAGTTGCTGCCCCCATCTCGGGTCAGCCACAGGGCACCGTCGGTGAATCCGACATAGATCACCTCCGGGTTCATGGGTGACTGGGCTACCGCCGAGGCCGATCCCTCTTCGACGATGGAGAGATCCTCCGAGATCGGGTGTGGGTTCTCACCCCGGTTGAGGGACCGGTACACCCGCTTGCCCGCGGTGAAGAAGACGGTCTGATCATGGGGCGAAAGGTAGACGGGCCCTTCCCAGCTCCACCTCTCGTCGTCCGCTTGTGGCCGGATGCTGGCCGTCTGACCCGTGTTCAGATCCATCCGCCGGAGGCTGGTGCCCTGAGTCTCATAATAGAGGGTTGCCGGGTCATTCTGATCCACGCTGCACACGAAGCCGTCAGCACCGCTGATCATCAGCCAGTCGATGTTCCCAGCGCCCCGATTGCCACGTTTCGCGCTCGGCGCACCCCAATTGCCGTTGTCCTGCAAACCCGTATAAACCCAGTACAACCGCTCGGGACTGAGGCAGACGCTGTAGGACTGGGCGATGGGGAGGTTCCCGAGGAAATCCCAATTGTCGCCGCGGTCGTACGAGCGGAACAGACCCCCGTCGTTACCCAGGATCATATGGGCTCCATCGTTGGGGTCGATCCAGAGTTCGTGACTGTCCTCGTGGACGCCGGTAGCCAGGTCCTGGGTCATGGTCACCCCGCCGTCGCTGGAGCGGTGCGATCGAGTGGCCAGAGTGTAGATTCGTTGGTCGTCTGACGGATCAACCCGGATTTGGCTGTAGTACATGGGGCGGACCGCTACATCGCTGACCTTGGTCCAGCTGTCGCCACCGTCCTCGGAGCGGTAGATCCCGTTGCTACCATCCTCGATCCGGGCGCCCCCGGTCTGCAGATACACGATCTTCGGATCGCTCCGGTAGTAGTCGATGCCCGTTCGTCCCATGTCGTTGGGGGGCAGGCCTTCCGTGACCTCAGTCCAGCTCCGGCCTCCGTCCACCGTCTTGTAGATACCACTCTCCGGGCCGCTGCTGACGGCGGGCTCCCCCCCTTCGAAGGCATCCCGACGCCGTTGATAGGCTGCGGCAAGGAGCTCATCAGGATTCGACGGATTCATCTGCAACTCGATGATTCCCGTATCCTCGCTGATGAACAGGACCTTCTCCCACGACTCCCCGCCATCGGTGGTCTTGAAGA
>JBDHGR010000226.1:0-7004 GCA_039589815.1 Gemmatimonadota bacterium
TTGGGCCGGTCGAAGCTCCCCACCACCCGGACCGGATTCCGGAGCTTGAGGCGATCCTGGATCTCCTGGCGTACCCGCGGGGTGGCCGTCGCCGTCAGGGCCAGGACAGGCGCACCGATCCGTGGGCGGATTTCTCCAATTCTCAGATACGAGGGTCTGAAATCATGCCCCCACTGGGCGATACAGTGAGCTTCGTCCACTGCAAGGAGGGAAACGCGCATCCGGGCCAGCGATTCGACGAACCCGGGCAGATGGAGTCTTTCAGGGGCGACGAATAGGAGGCGAAGGGCGCCGTTCTGCGCCTCCGTCTCCACTTCTCGTCGTTCAGGCCCTGGAATGCCCGAATTCAGGACCCCGGCCTTCAGGCCTGCTTTTCGAGCCCTGCCCACCTGGTCCTCCATAAGGGAAATGAGAGGACTCACCACCAGGACCATCCCAGGTAATAGAAAGGCGGGCAACTGAAAACAGACGCTCTTCCCTCCCCCGGTGGGAAGAATCCCCAGGGCGTCTCGCCCACCCATCACCGCTCTTAACAGCCGCTCCTGCCCTGGTCGGAAGGAGGGATGCCCCAGGTGCCGTCGCAGCGCTGACGTCAGGTCTGTTTCTCGGTTGGGTCGGAGTTCGGGCTTTCGCGTCACACACAAAACTCGCGTGCGGCACGGGGCGGGAGAATGGAGGGTGGGGCAAAGGGATCGCCCCCAAACTGGGTGGGCTCCTGGGGCTTGCCTCCAGACCGGGATGGATTCTAGGCCTCGCCGTCCCCGTTCTTGTCGTCCTCGTTTTCGTTTTCCTCAGCTTGCTCAACGCGGCTCCCTGTCGGGAAAAACTTGAGGACAATTCCCACGAGGAGAACGGCGATGGCGACCAACACGACAGGTTGGGATTCGGTGCCGATACCGATGAAGGCCAGAAGGGCACCAAGAAAGAAGATCCGTACCTTCCAGTCCAGGTGCAGGTCGGGGCCACGCCTTCTCCGACTCGAGAAGAACATCAGGAGGGGGTCTCCCGCCGGGCCAGAAAAGCCTCTACTCCGTTCTTGCAGGCCTCGGTCTGCCGTGCCTCCACGTTCACTTCCGCTCCCCGGGCGATCCCGTCCTCCATAGAAAGATCGGCAAGCTCGTAGAGAAGGGCCTTGGTGAGGGTGAGGGCCCCCGGGGGTGTTGTAGCCAGCGCCCTCACAAACTCCTCCACACCGTCGGCAAACCCAGCCGGGGTGAAAACCCGGTTGACCAAACCGATCCGGTAGGCCTCCGAGGCCGTGATAGGCGATCCCAAGGCAACCAGTTCGAAAGCCCGGCTTTCATTGAGCTTTTTCCGAAGGATCGCCATCACCATGGCGGGCACGAAGCCCATGTGGACCTCCGGATAGCCGAACTGGGCCTCGTCACTGGCCAGAATCAGGTCGCAGGCCGTAGCCAGGCCGCAACCCCCCGCCAGGGCCCTCCCATGGACAGCGGCAACGATAGGACGGGGGTGGCGGCGCATGGCTAAAAGGAGCGCCCCCAACCGCTTGGCATCGGCGAGGCTGGCCTCCGGTCCCAGCTTCGTGATCTCCTTCAACTCGGTGAGGTCGGCGCCGGCGCAGAAATCCGGCCCCTCCCCTCTCAGGACGATGACCCGGAGATCCGATGACTCTTCGGCCACCCGGAAGGCGGCGGCCAGGCCTCCAACCAGGGCACCGTTGAGGGCATTCCTTTTTTCCGGGCGATTGAGCCAAAGGGTCAAGATCCCGTCCCTCTCCTCCAACCGGAGCACGGAAGAGCTCATCTGGCTGGACCTCCCTCGGTTTGCCCTTCCGATCTCGGCCGCCCCGGGCCTGTCGTGGGATCGTAGGGGAGGTGAAAGGGTCCTACGTGGGGGCCGGGATTCTGCCGGGCGGCCCTGAGGAGGAGGGTAAGGGCGGCCCGAAGCTCCTCCGGAAGCACCACCGAGTCCACGAACCCCCGAGCAGCAGCAAACCGGGCATCCAGCTGCCTTTCATAGTCTTCCCGCACCTCGTCCATGCGGGTCCGCAGGTCCTCGTCCGGGATTCTCCCTTCGGCCTTCAGGCTATCCAGCTGAGCACTGAAGAGGGCCATGACCGCGCTCTCGCCTTCCATGACCCCCATTCGCCCGGTGGGAAGGGACAGGATGAAATCCGGATCGAACCCCTGGCCCGCCATGGCATAATAGCCCGCACCCGATGCGTGATTCACCGTGAGCGTCAGTTTTGGCACCGTCGCAACCGACATGGCCTCTACGAACTCGGCCCCGGCTCTGATGATCCCCGAGTGTTCGGCGTCCGAACCCACCATGAACCCGGACACGTCCTGTACAAACAAGAGGGGCGTCCGATGCCGGTTCATGATCTCGATGAAGTAGGCCACTTTCCTGGCGCTCTCCGTGTAGACGATCCCTCCGAATCGAGGGGGGCCGGGGCGTTCGTCTTTTACCATCCCTCTGAAATTTGCGATGACGCCCACCGGCATCCCGGAGATGAATCCTGTGCCACAGATCATCTCCGCGGCGTGACCGGGCTGGAACTCGTGGAGACCCTCGCCATCCAGGATGCAATCCAGCACCTGGTACATGTCGTAGGGCTGGCGATGATCGTCCGGGAGGAGGTCGTAGATCTCCTTTGCATCCCGGGCAGGGGGCGTCGGCTGCCCACGATCCGCGCCGTTTCTCTCCTCAAAGCCAGGGACCCCTGGGAGCTCCTGAATGAGCTGGCGAATCCGAGACAGGCAGACTTCGTCGTCTGGAACCATGTAGTGGGCCACGCCGGAAACCTCCGTGTGGACCCGAGCCCCACCCAATTCCTCGCTACCCACAGACTGGCCGGTGGCCCCTTTCACCAGGTTGGGGCCGCCAAGGCCCATGAAGCTGGTGCCCTCCACCATGAGGATCACGTCGGATAGGGCCGGCAGATACGCACCCCCCGCGATGCATGGACCCATGACAGCCGCGATCTGGGGAATCCCCAAGTACCGTCGCATGATGGAGTTGTAATAGAAGAGGCGGGCAGCGCCGTACTGGCCTGGAAACACACCTCCCTGGTAGGGAAGGTTCACCCCCGACGAGTCCACCAGATAGACGATGGGTATGCAACACCGCATGGCCACTTCCTGGGCCCGAAGCATCTTCTTGATCGTCTCGGGCCACCAGGAGCCGGCTTTCACCGTGGCATCATTGGCTACCACGACCACCTCACGGCCCTCCACGACTCCCACACCCGTGACGACACCAGCCCCGGGGGCTTCCCCGTCGTACAGATCATGGGCCACCAGGAGCCCTATCTCAATCCACGTGCTCCCCTGATCGAGTAAGAGGCGTATACGCTCCCGAGCCGTCAGTTTCCCTTGGTCGTGTTGCCGTTGGATCTTATCTCCACCACCGCCCAGGAGGAGATTGTCTCGCAAGTCTTTCAACTCTTCGGCCAGGGCCCTCAGCCCTTTGGGCTTCTGAACCTCGGCGTCCGACGGATTGACAGCCATTACGGCATCTCCCGCCCTAGGAATCCCGACCCTCGGAGTCCTCCCGCCCTGCCGCCCAATCCCTGATATAGGTTATGGCCTCGCCCGTGGTGGTCCCGGGCCCGAAGAGCCGGCCGGTCCCCTGGTTCCGAAGGGCTTCCATGTCGTCCTCGCTGATGATGCCACCGCCGGTGACGAGAATGTCGTCGGCCCCTGCTTCGGCCAGGAGCTCCATCACCCGGGGGAACAGGGTCATATGGGCCCCGGAGAGGACCGACAATGCTACCACGTCTACGTCCTCCTGCACCGCCGCACTGACAATCATCTCGGGAGTCTGATGGAGTCCGGTGTAGATGACCTCGAAGCCGGCGTCCCGGAATGCGGAGGCGATGACCTTTGCGCCCCGGTCGTGTCCGTCGAGCCCCGGTTTGGCCACCAGAATCCGGATCTTCCGATCTCCCTCAGGCATGCGAGAACTCCCGTCTAGGCGTTTCGGTTTCTTCCTGAAGATAGAGGTGTTCAAGGGCGGTGGGAAAGCTGCTCCATGTAGCCCGGAAGGGCCGAAACGTCGGGGAGACGGTCGACCGGATAATCCAGGGCATCCATCGGATCCATGAGCACGGCCCTGAGCCCGGCCCTCCGGGAGCCTATCACATCCACCGGGTAGAGGTCCCCTACGTAGAGGGACTCCTCGGGGTCCACCCCCATCCGGCGGCAGGCACGAAGGAAGATTTCGGGGTTTGGCTTTTCGACCCCTTCCAATTCCGAGTCCATTACAAACTCGAACCGGTCCCGAATCCCGGCGTCTTCAATGAGCCCCTCGACCCGCCCGTCCGCATTGGAGATGATCGCCAGGCGGTACCCCGCGTCAGCCAGCTGATCCAGCGCTGAGGGGGTGGCCGGATCCATGTAGGTCCAGAGGTGCCGCTCCGCATGGACGTCTTTGATTCTTTCCCCCACCACACCAAGTTGAGCCTCCGGCACACCCGCCGACCGGAACAGATTAGCGAAGTACTCCTTCCAGATGTGGTTCTCCGTTCCAAACGCCCCCTCCTCCACCCGGCGAGTCAATCGAGTCCTGGCAAAAAACTCGGCTTCTCTGAACCTGACCCCGTCTACATCGGCTCCGTACTCCCTTAGGATGGGGAGGACCACGCCGGGGTCGATGAAGATGAGGGTATTCCCCGCATCGAAGAAGATCGCTTTGATTTGCATGGTTTTCCGGGGGATTCCGGTTAGAAGAAGACCGGCTCCTTGTAGCTCCCGAAGACCTCTTCCATGGCCTCCCGGATCTCATAGAGGGTGCAATAGGCACGGGCACATTCCAGGATGAGTTCAACCAGGTTGGTCCCTGTAGCGGCTCCTGCTTTCAGCGCTGCCAGGGCGCTGGTGACCCGATGTTCGTCCCGTTCGGCCCGGAGGCGGGCCATTCTGGCCCGTTGTTTCTCTTCAATCTCTGGTGAGATGGAGAGGGTGTCGATCTCGACTGCGTCCGAACCCTCGTTGAACGCGTTGAGGCCCACGATCTTCCGGTGGCCCGACTCCACTTCGGCTTGTTGCCGGAAGGCCGAGTCGGCAATTCCCTTCTGGAACCATCCAGCCTCGATGCCGGGCACGACGCCCCCGATCTCCTCTACCTGCCGGAAGATCTCCTCGGCTTCCGCCTCCAGTTGGTTCGTCAGGCTCTCCAGGTAGTAGGACCCGGCCAGGGGATCGACGGTGTTGGGAATCCCCGTCTCGTAGGCAAGGATCTGCTGGGTTCTGAGGGCGATCCGCACAGCCTTTTCGGTTGGGAGGGCGAGGGTTTCATCCATGGAGTTGGTATGCAGGGACTGGGTCCCCCCCAAGACAGCGGCCATACCCTGATAAGCAACGCGGACGATGTTGTTCTCCGGCTGCTGGGCTGTCAGGCTCACACCCGCCGTCTGCGCGTGGGTCCTCAAGCGCCAGGAGTCTGGATCGGTGGCCCCGTACTTTTCCTTCATGTGGCGGGCCCAGATTCTCCTTGCGGCCCTGAACTTCGCTACCTCTTCAAAAAAATCGTTGTGCACATCGAAGAAGAAGGAGAGACGCGGGGCAAAACGATCCACGTCCAACCCCCGGGCGATTCCCCGCTCCACGTATTCGAATCCGTTCCCCAGGGTGAAGGCCAGCTCCTGGGTGGCGGTGGACCCGGCTTCCCGAATGTGATATCCGGAGATTGAGATGGGGTTGTACTTGGGCGCATGTTCGCTAGCCCACTCGAACATGTCCACGATCAGGCGGAGCGCCGGCTCGGGAGGGTATACCCAGGCGTGCTGGGCCTGGTATTCCTTCAGAATATCGTTTTGGACGGTGCCTCGGAGGTTCTCTGTCGGGACCCCCTGTTTTTCCGCCGCAGCTACATAAAAGGCGAAAAGGATGGAAGCCGGGCCGTTGATGGTCATGGACACCGAGACCTGATCGAGGGGAATCCCGTCGAAGAGGGTTTCCATGTCGGCCAGGGAAGAGATGGCCACGCCACAAACACCGACCTCCCCCAGGGAGCGGGGGTGGTCCGAGTCATATCCCATGAGGGTAGGAAAATCGAAGGCCACGGAGAGCCCAGTCTGGCCATTGGCCAGGAGGTACTTGTATCTCTGGTTCGTCTCCTCAGCCGTGGCGAAACCGGCGAACTGCCTCATGGTCCAGAGGCGGGACCGGTACATGGTGGTATACGGCCCCCGAGTGAAGGGGTACTCACCCGGGAGCCCGAGGGAATCCAGGTAGCCGGCGGAATCCCTGAGATCATCAGGGGAATAGAGGGTTTGGATCTCGCGACCGGAGATCGAGGAGAAGAGCGCATCATCCCGCTTCGGGATCCTGCCCCACATCTCTTCCCACTCTGCCAGCCTGGCCCGAAGGTCCCGGATCTCCTCGTCCCTTGCGGTTAGCCGTTCTTGGAGGTCGGTGACGGAGCGGTCTTCCCAGTCCCTCTCGGACATCTTCCATCCCTTCTTCTTTGATCTGTTATCGAACGATCCGGCTCCAAAGACTACCCCGGAGACGTCAGTTGGTCCCGGGCCCGAGCAGCTCAGAGAGGATGGAGCTGGCCAGGGAATAAGGGGTTTCCCTGCCCGCGACGATCCCGCCCACACCCTTCTCCAAGAGGTCCAGCACACCCGGGTGATCCCAGGCAACCTTCCGGAGTTCCCGCTCGACCACGTCGCGGACTCGCCTGGCGGCTCGGGCCGCCCTGCGGGCCTGGAGGGTGCCGGACTCCTCCAGAAAAGCCCGGTGATCCTTTACGGCTTCCAGGAGATCCTCCACCCCTTCTCCCGTCTGGGCCACAGTCTGAAGAACGGGAATCTCCCACTTCCGCTCGCCCCCTGCTCGATCCCCATCCCCCGCCTCGGGGCCAGGCTTCCCAAGACGCTTCAGGTCGACGCCGTGGTGGGCAGGCACATCCTTCAACGCCTCACCTTCACGGAGATGGAGAGCCAACCGCAGGTCCTTCACGAGCCGATCCGCTCCGGGTCGATCGGACTTGTTGACCACGAATATGTCGGCGATCTCCATGAGGCCGGCCTTCAT
>JBDHGR010000227.1:0-7002 GCA_039589815.1 Gemmatimonadota bacterium
CTTCCCATCGATCTTCCCACCGAGCTTCTTCCTCTTCTGACCACCCCTGATGTGTCCGGAACCACCATTGTGTCAGGAACGATGACCGAATCGGCGACCATTCCCGGGATCCCGGTGGGCTCCAGGTGGATCCCCCTGGTTTGGCCGACCACCTCCATCCTCTCCGCCTCACCCTCCTCGGTCAGCAGGATCGTGATCTCATCTCCAACCACGTAGTGGATGGCGAACTGACCGCCCTCCTCTGCTAGGGTGGAGTCGGAGGGGGCCATTCTGTACATGCTCCTGGCACTCCCCTGGGCGAGGAGCCGGTTCAGTTGATAGGCCGTCCCGGAGCTGTCGGGAGCAACGACCCCGGGGTCCCTTATCGGGGGCGGTTCTTCGGCAGCCGGGAGGGAATCACCACCCTCCGTGAAGAATGCGACGATGGTGTCCCCTTCCAACCAGTCCCGTGAGATGAGAGGAGGCGTATCGGGTGCATTCAGAGTGTCTCTCCCGGCGGACTCTCCCCGGGCCCCGCCCATTGCCTTGACCTGGTCCAGAACCTCGCCCGGGGTCGATACCTCGACCGAATCGCCCTCGAGGATGAAATCCTGGGCCAACGCGTAGGGGCGCTTGGGAAACTCCGTGAAACCCAGCTCAATGGCCGCAAGAGGGGGGGCACCACGCACCAATCGATCTCGTTCCCGCTCCTCCTCGTCCATTTCCGCGAAAACGGAGTCGGCCACCGCATCTCTTTGGGCCACCAACCGCTCTATCCTCCCCTCCGTGAAGAACAGACTGATCGTGGGGGCCAACAGCCTCAAATCGTCTCCGAAAAGGACGGCATTACCGGTGGCCAGAGCCTCCCGGACCTCATCCTGTGGGATCTGCAGCCGAATGGCGTCAGCCGCCAAATCCGTCCCGGCGTTCTCAACCGTTGCGCCCTTGTGAAGAGAGAGGGCACCCTCATCCTGATCGTATTCCAGGGAATCGGCTTCTGCCCGGAGCGAGTCCCGGATCACAACAACGTCTCCCGTGGCCCTGAAGAACCGTGTGCCCTCCAGAATCAAACGCCTGGCGTCGATCTCGTAGGGGACCCGATCAGCTTGGGATTCAGCCCCGGACTGCGGTGGCGGGTTCGGGGTCTCCTGAGGGGGGATCTCCCCCGAGGGCCGGGGCGGACCGGTCAGCGAGACCACGGAATCAGGCGGTGGCCTTGCTGAATCCGGCCGCAAAACGGTGGAATCCGGCCGCAAGACGACGGAATCGGGCGGCAGGCCCGCGGTGTCGGGCCGCGAAACCGTGGAATCCGGCGCCACCATGGTAGGATCGGTCTCAATGCGGACTGAGTCGGGAGGCATGTCCTGGGCGCCCTGCCCCATGGTGTCCGGGAGGGTCGTATCGGGGTGTAGCGCAGGGTAGAGCGTCGCGTGCGGTCGTCGCCCGGTAACCAGGAGATAATCCTCCGCCTGCTGGGGACCCGCCCGGATGAGGGTCATGTTGTCGCCCCGGATGACCGAGCCTTCAGTCAGGTCCGTCAAAACGGTATTTCCCTGGGCGACCAGACGCCTCTGGGTGGTGAAGTACTGCGCCTGATCAGCTGACAGACGTGAATCCCC
The DNA here is from genome assembly GCA_039589815.1 of Gemmatimonadota bacterium. Lineage (GTDB taxonomy): Bacteria > Gemmatimonadota > Gemmatimonadetes > Longimicrobiales > Gaopeijiaceae > JABDNZ01. Next base: position 1,599 of record JBDHGR010000227.1, read on the forward strand.
ATCCAGGAAGACGACATTCCCAAAAAGTTGATTGTAGTTTGTGGCCTCGTATACCCGGGCGCTGTCCGCGCTGATTCGGACCCCCCCGGGGCACCAGATGACGGGGTATTGGAACTCGAGGAGGAGGCTTTCCCCACTCAATGAAGAGAGCGTGGTCATCACCAAACGCGTATAGGACGGCACGTCACACTCGCCCTCTTCCTGGGCCGCAGCCATGGCCGGATCCCACATTAGCGCCGGGACAAGCCAGAGAAGGCAGAAGATACGGGGTCCGAGGACCCGGCGGGCGGAGGGGGAGTCCATCAGTCGGGGACGCCTCCTCCACCGGTGTTCCGAATGCTTCCGGGTCCCACCACCGTCCTTCGAAAGTCCAGATCCGACTCGAATCCCAGCCCCTCCAAGATTCGCCCGGGTTCGATCATGGTGGTGGCCGAATCGCTCCAGATCCGGTCGCCGTTAGGGTCATAGTTCAGCTCTTGGCTCTCGACCCGCTTGTTTCCGTCGGTGATTAACAGGATCACGTTCCCATTGGCCAACATGCTTCGGCTGTTGGGTTCGAAGCGGCCCCGTTCCGCCGTAACCCTGGCCCTCTGGGCACCCGCCTCCGTGAAGAGGACCAGTTCCGGGTTCCTGAGGTGGTAGACGGAGGAATCCCGAAACATGAAAGCCGTATCGGCAAACAGCTCCCCCTCCCGGATGCTCTCTATGGTGATGTTCAACTTGATGTCGGTCATCACCATGTCGGCCCCGGTCTCCAGGAGCGGGGGCGAAGCCACGGGAGTAGTGTTCTCCTCCTGGCAGGCCACCGCAGGCCATACCAGACACATGGCCACGATCCAACCCGTCCACTTCCTTAGACTTCCTGGTTGTATCCAGTCTATACTCTTGTTACCTAGCATCATACCACCCCTGATCTCATAAGATCGTGGAGGTGCACGATCCCCTGCAATCGTTGAGCCTCGTCTACTACTGGAAGAGCCATGATCCGATGCTTTTCCATAATGTGGACTGCCGCGGAGGCCAGCTCGCCAAGTCGTGCGAGTTTAGGTGTCCTCGTCATCACCTCCCGGACGGGAACCTCCAGGAAAGCCTCGTTTCGCTCCATGAGGCGGGTAAGGTCCCCCGCAGTGACCACCCCGACTACTCTGCTTTCATCATCCACTATGGGAACAGTACCCCGCATTTTGGCCAGAGGTACGATGCAGTCCCTGATAACGGCATCTTCACCCAAAGAGGGATATCCCTCTTCGACCATTACCTCTTCCACCCGCAACGTGAGCTTCCTTCCGAGGGAACCCCCGGGATGGAGTTGAGCGAAATCCTCGGCCTTGAACCCCTTTTTTTGTAAAAGGACCACCGCAAGGGCATCCCCCATGGCCACAGTGGCCGTGGTGGAGGTGGTTGGGGCCAGATCCAGGGGACAAGCCTCCTCATCCACCGAACAATCGAGAGCAACGGTCGAGGCTCTTCCCAGGGGAGATTCGGTGTCCCCGGTGAGGGCAATGATCGGGACTCCCAGCCTGATCAGGTAATCGAGCAAACCGGCCAACTCGGAGGTCATCCCGCTCTTGGAGATCAGCACGGCCACGTCCCCGCGACCGACGATCCCCAGGTCGCCATGCAGTCCCTCCACCGGGTGGAGGTACGTCGCCGGAGTGCCGGTAGAGGTGAAAGTGGCAGCAATCTTCCTCCCGATGATGCCGCTCTTCCCGATGCCCGAAACGATCACCCGACCCTGGGTACCTGCCAAGGTCTCTACTGCCGTCACGAAATCGTTGCCCAGACGGTTGATCAATCCCTCGATCGCCCTGCCCTCGGCTTCCAGAACCCGACGAGCTTCTTTGAGAAGGCCTCCCGCGTCATGCCCATTCATGCAGACCTACCCCTCTTCCTCGGTGTCGCCCCGGGCCGCGACATAGGCCTCCACCTGAGCTTCCCAATCCCCCCTCCCCTTCAGGATCGCTTCGCAGAATTCCCGAACAGCACCGTGGCCTCCTCGGCATTCCCCCTGCCAGAGAGCCAGCTTACGAGCCTCCTCGCTGGCGTTCGCAACTACCGCTGGAAGCCCTACCCTTCTGAGGACCGCCAAATCCGGGAGGTCGTCGCCCAGCCTGGCAACCTGGTGCCAATCCAACTTCCGGCGCTTCAGGATCCCTTTGATCGCGCTGATCTTCTGGGCCCCGTCGTCCTGGTGGCACTCGGTGACGTCCAGTTCCCGGGCCCGGACCGACGTTGCCTCCGATATCCGTCCCGAGACGATCGCCACCTCGATTCCAGCCCATTGGAGGAGCCGGACCCCGAGCCCATCCTGGATATCGAACCGCTTCATTTCCAGGCTTTCTCCCCCCGAGAGGGCTCCCAGGTACACCCCGCCATCCGTCAGGACTCCGTCAACGTCGAGAACCACCAAACGGATCTGTTTTGCCACTTCCGGCGGGAGGTATGTGGACGGGCCGGCCGCATCTTCTCCCGGGCTTTGGGTCATGATCTACCTCCTCCAGCCCCAAGGGCCGCCCGAACGGCCATTACACGCTCCAGAAGGGGCCCGAGCTCATGAAGGGGAAGCATGTTCGTGCTGTCCGACGGGGCCGTGGCCGGCCTGGGATGTGTCTCGAGGAACAGGCCGTCACACCCCGCTGCCGCCGCGGCCAGGACCAGAGATGGGATGTGTTCCGGATCTCCCCCACTGGATCCAGCTGCTTGTCCGGGCCTTTGAACGGAATGGGTTCCATCGAAGATGGCCCGGACACCCGTGGCTTCCCGAATCTTCCTGAAGGAGCGCATATCCACCACCAGGTTTCCGTAGCCGAAGAAGGTCCCCCTCTCGGTCACGACCACCTCCGAAGCCCCGGCCCGGCGAGCTTTTTCCACCGCATTGGCCATCTCCTCGGGGGCCATCCACTGCCCCTTCTTAATGCTCACCACCTTCCCGGTCTGTCCGGCCGACACGAGGAGATCGGTCTGCCTGCAGAGAAACGCGGGAATCTGAAGCACATCCACCACGTGGGAAGCCCTCGCGGCATGGTCCGGTTCATGGATATCGGTGATTACAGGGAGGCCGGTCTCGGCTTTAACCCGGGCCAACCGCCCCAGCCCCTCGTCCAGACCCGGCCCCCGGGGGGAATCGGCCTTTGAGCGATTCGCTTTGTCGTAGGAGGCCTTGAATACGATAGGGAGAGAGAGAGCCCCCGAAATCTCAGCCAAAGCATGGCCGATCTCCAGGTTCAGATCGTCTCCCTCCAACACGCACGGGCCCGCGATGATCGTGAAGCGTTCGAACATTCTTCTCTCCTACCGGACCTTCCTCGAAACCGAGGCGGCGCCGGACAGGCTCCTACCCGTTGGTCCCTGCCCCAACGGAGGCGGCAGTCGATTGGGCGGTGAGGTGGCCACCACGACGGGCAGCGGCCTCCACGAAGGAGGCGAACAGCGGATGGGGGCGCGTGGGCCTGCTCTTCAGCTCCGGATGAAACTGACACCCGACGAACCACGGATGATCAGGGATCTCGAGCATCTCCACCAATTGGCCATCCGGCGAAAGGCCGCTGAACACCATTCCATTCTTTTCAAAGGGACTCCGGTACTCATTATTGACCTCGTACCGATGCCGATGGCGCTCACTGATCTCCTGGGCCCCATAGATCCTGGCCACCCGGGAGCCGTCCACCAACGTCGCCGGATAGGCCCCCAGGCGCATGGTGCCGCCCTTGGTGGTCACCTTGAGCTGTGAGTCCATGAGACAGATCACCGGATGCGGCGAGTCCTTGTCGAATTCGAAGGAATGGGAGTACTCCAGACCTGCCACGTTCCGGGCAAACTCGATCACCGCACACTGGAGGCCCAGACATATCCCGAAAAATGGGACCCCCTCCACCCGAGCCCACCTTACGGCCTCCACCATTCCCTCGATGCCCCGTTGGCCGAACCCGCCAGGGATAAGGACGCCATGGTAGGCCTCCAATTCCAAGACGGGGTGCTCCGACTCATACCGTTCACTGGAAAGCCACTCAATCTGCACACCCACGTCATTGGCAATGCCGCCATGGATCAAAGCCTGTTGAATGGACTTGTAGGAGTCCACCAACTCGGTGTACTTGCCCACCACCGCGATTCGGACCGGTCCCCCTGAGGGGGAGCGGATCCTCTCCACCATCCCGCGCCACTCGCTCAAATCCGGAACCGGAGTCTTCAGCCCCAACCGCTCCACTACGAAGTCGTCCAGCTTCTGGCGCTTCAGCTCCAGCGGCACTGCGTAGATCGTGTCCACATCCAGCATCTGGATCACGCCGTCCAGATCGACGTTCGTAAAGAGGGCAATCTTCTTCCGAAGCCCCTCGTCCATGGCGTGTTCCGTCCGGCAGATCACCACATCCGGTTGGATACCGATCTGCATGAGCTCCCTGACGGAGTGCTGGGTCGGCTTGGTCTTTAGCTCCCCGGCAGCGGCGATGTAGGGGACGAGAGTGAGATGAATAACCAAGGAGTTCCCGCGGCCAACGTCCTGCATGAACTGACGGATTGCCTCTAGAAAAGGTAGGCTTTCGATGTCCCCGACCGTTCCCCCGATCTCGGTGATGACCACATCCAGCTCCGGCGCGAGCCGGTTGATGCTCTCCTTGATCTCGTCGGTGATGTGGGGGATCACCTGAACCGTTGAGCCCAGGTAGTCACCCCTACGCTCCTTGTCTATCACGTTCTGGTAAACCCGGCCAGACGTGAGGTTGTTGGCTTGGCTCAAGGATGCGTCCAGGAACCGTTCATAGTGGCCCAGGTCCAGGTCCGTCTCCGCACCGTCGTCGGTGACATAGACCTCCCCGTGTTGGAACGGTGACATGGTCCCAGGATCCACGTTGATGTAGGGGTCGAACTTCTGGAGAGTCACCCTAAGCCCCCGCTCCTTGAGGAGGCGGGCCAGGGAGGCCGCAGCGATGCCCTTGCCAAGCGCAGATACCACCCCACCGGTGACGAAGATGTATTTGGTCGAGGGTCCGGTCGTTTCCGTCATCGGTCTCCTTTGGATTCCCATGGGGAAGTGAGCTCGCCGAGCCTCTCTTCCATTTTCGCTACGTCTGCAGGAGTATCCACACCCGGGTCCGCCGCCCCCACCACAGCCACGCCGATCCTCGCTCCAGACCCTAGGGGTCGAAGCTGCTCGAGCCTCTCCAGCTGTTCCAGGGGCGATGGCGCCTGGGCAACCCAGTTTTCAAGGGCCTCCGGGGTGTAGGCGTAGAGGCCGATGTGGCGCAGGAAAGGCTCCCGACCCAGCTCCTCCGGCGAGGGTTTGTCATCACGTTTGAACGGAATTGGGGACCTGGAGAAGTAGAGCGCCCGCCCGGACCGGGCTCTCACCACCTTGACCACGGAGGGATCCTTCCGGGTCTCCTGGTGCATGAGGGGCGTAGCA
>JBDHGR010000228.1:0-6978 GCA_039589815.1 Gemmatimonadota bacterium
AGTGGTGTTGGCGGATCTTCTGGCGGGACTCGGAGTGGATGCCGTGTTTGCTAATCCCGGAGACTTCTCGTCCGTCACCCTCCTCATGGCCATCTACGGGTATTCGTTTCAGATCTACAACGACTTCTCGGGTTACAGCGACATCGCCATCGGAACGGCCAGGGTCCTGGGGTTCAAGATCCCAGACAACTTCAATCGGCCCTACCTCTCAAGGAACGTTCGGGAGTTCTGGACCCGATGGCACATCTCGCTCTCCTCCTGGTTGAGGGACTACCTTTACATCCCGCTTGGAGGAAGCCGTCGATCCCCCCGCCGGGTGCGTTTCAACCTGATGACCACCATGATTCTGGGGGGACTCTGGCACGGAGCGGCGGTCAACTTCGTGCTCTGGGGTTTTTGGCACGGGATCCTTCTGGTTCTCTCCCGGGGGGCTCAGAAGGCCCCGGACACCCTATCGCCCATCAGAAGCCTCTGGCAGAGGGTGGCTTGTTTTCACCTTATCGGGGTCAGTTGGTTGTTGTTTCGGATCTCGGATTTCCCGAGTCTGGTGGCTTACCTGAGGGGCCTGTTCCGGGTCACTGGAAGCGTGGAGTTGAGTGGGGCATTCTTCGTCATTCTCGCCGTTGCGGCACTGGCGCACTTCACCCCAAAAGGGTTCTTTGACCGCCTCATGGATCGGTTCGCCTCAGTCCCCATCCCGGCCCAGGCCATGGTGTATGCGGGGCTTCTGCTCCTCTTTTCCGGTCTCAGCTTTGGAGCACCGGCTTTCATTTACTTCCAGTTCTGAGGGATCCGGCAGCCCACCTTACCACTTGATCCGGTCCCCTTCGTCTTCGATACGGAATACCCAGGCGGCCAACCGTCCGGGCCTGAGAGTCTCTTCCGAATCACCGTAGCTGTGGTCAGAACGGGAACCCTTGTCCACCCCTGGCTCATCTCGCCGTTTCTTCACCACGGCTTCGATGCGTTCCTTCCACTTCTCCCAGTTCTGGGGCCTCAGGTCCACCCAGCCTGCGTCCACCACCCTGTCCTCGAGAAGACGGTCGGGTGGTGGCAAGACGTTCACCACCGGGCCCCTCAGAACCGTAGCTCCATCCTGAACCAGGATAGGAACCCCTGTCGACACGACGCGCTGCCGGAAATCGTCATCGGTTTCCACCAGCGCCTGTGCCCGTGTTGCGGTCTCTGCCGGATCCAGCTTCAGGGCGTCCTCATAGGTCCGGTACAGGCGTTTTAGGATGGCGCCTTCGAAGAGGAGTTTGGTGAGGCGAGGCGGCCCGAGCATCTCGTAGGCCACAGATTCCACGCCGAACTCGGCCTCCATTTCCTCCATGCGGTCGATGGCCACACTCCGGAGCACGCCAGCCCGATAGGTGGGTCCCATGGTGGCGGCATCCAGGGAAGCGATCACGTCCCGCCCCGTGGGATGGGCCAGGACTTCCTGAAGTACGTTGGCAGCGATCTCCTCCGGCGTAACGAACTCCATGAGGCCGAGGGCCGTCAGGGTCTCGAACTCACCCAACGAGAACAGTCCGTTCTCCCCGGAGTGCAGATACACGCCTTCAATGGGCTCGTCCAGACATTTGTAGCCCCTGGACGCATCCGGGAGGAAAGCCTCGTCCAGAGGAAGCGGAACAACTGCGTCACACCGGTTCAGCGTGTGGTACCGGAATTTGATGGGCCCATGTCCGAGCCCCTTCCAGCTGATGGCTGCTGTCGGTTTGATCTCTTTTACTGCTGGCCCACCCGGGGTCCGGGCCATGAGGTACAGGAGGAGGGTGTGGGCCCCCGCTAAGCTGGATTTCGCCATCAACATCCGAGACGGCCGCTCCTCTGAGTGGGTAAACGGGATGTTCATCCCCATCCCACCGGTGCCTACCGTTCCGATCTTGAGGTAGACCCGGGTACCCACCTCGGTCATGCCCCGGAGGGAGATCTGGGTATGACGGATGAGCTGAGGCAGGTAGCTGGTGGCCAGGTGTTGTTCCACCTCCTTCTGGCCCGCACCACCCTGCCGGGCACTCTCCAGGAGGTCCATGGCGGAGCTGAAGAAGTTCTGGTACGCAAGAGCTCCAGCTGTATTGATGGAATCGATGACGATATCTGGCTTCACGTCCAAGAGAAGTTCGCCGAGGGCAGATTGATGGAAGACGTCATCGGTGAGCTCGCCGTAGAGACCCTGGATCAGGCGGGCCAAGGCCACCGGGTCTTCAAGGAGTTCGGACCGTGGGGTGTCCTTCATGTCCGAGGGAACAAAGAGGTTCCCCCAGAATGGATCGATGGCAGACCCAGACCCCTCGAACTCCTCCCTCAGGTCGGTTACCGATTCCTCGGCCTCCTCCCGCGTGAGGCCGGCCACCACCACCCTCCGGGGGCCGTGTTGCAGAAGGGCCCTGGCGACGGCTTCGCCCACCAGCCCCGCACCACCAAGAATGAGGACCGTGCTTCCGGTCAATTCCGCTGCACCCACCTGTCGGGTCATGATCTCGTCTCCGAGGAAACGGACGCCTCGAGCGCCCGGATCTCTTTTCGCGTCAATTCTCTCCATTGTCCCGCCGGGAGATCTCCCAACCGGACGGGCCCGAATCGGACCCTTATGAGGCGTGTCACCGGATGCTTCACGGCCTCCAGGAGTCTCCTGACCTCACGCTTGCGGCCTTCCTGCAATACCAGGGCCAGGAGAGCACCATACTTAACCTGGCGAATAATCTTGGCTTTTGTAGCCCTGGCAGGACCATCCTCCAGCTCAACGCCCCTCTGAAGCCTCTCTAGCGTGTCCCGTTTTGGGACCCCTTTCACCCAAGCATGGTACTCCCGTTCCACCTCGAAGCTGGGGTGGGTGAGGCGGTGAAGGACGTCTCCCTCATTGGTGAGGATCAGAAGCCCTTCCGTGGGCTGATCCAGCCGCCCCACGTAGCGAAGGCCGTCCATCTCCTTCGGGAGCATCCCAAAAACGGTGGGTCGGCCCTGGGGATCGAAACGTGTGGTCACGACTCCGGGGGGTTTATGGAAGAGGACCCACTTCGCTTGGGTTTCCCCCACTCGCTGCCCGTCCAGTTCCACTCGGTCCTGGCCGGGCCGGATCTTCGAGCCCAACACCGTCAGCACCTCTCCGTTGACCTTTACCCGGCCCTGGAGAACGAGGTTTTCTGCCTCCCGCCTCGATGCCACACCGGCTCGGGAAAGATACTTCTGGATCCGGACCTCGCCGTCATCAGAGATCAGGGTTTTCCTCGGAGTCTGGGGAGCCCAAGTCAGCGCCCTCAGGTTGCGTCATGGTTTCCTCGGGAGCGGCTTCCTCGGGGGCGGCCTCCGAGGGCGCGGCCTCGCTCGATTCGGCTTCCAACTCTTCCGCCTGTTTTTCGAGCAACTCTTCCAACGGTGCCTGGTCCCTCAGTAGGATAGGCAGCTCTTCCGTCCTGGGAAGGTCGTCCAGAGAAGCGAATCCAAAATGTTCGAGGAACCGGCGAGTGGTCCCGTAAAGCAGGGGCCGCCCGAGTCCCTCCGCCCGGCCAACGACCTCGATCAGATCCCGGTCCTGGAGGGTTCGGATCACGCCGGCGGCCTGAACCCCCCGAATGTATTCGATCTCGATGCGGCCGATGGGTTGCCGGTAGGCGATGATGGCCAGGGTCTCCAGCGCCGGACCGGAAAGGCGAGAAGGCCGGGGCACCGTATCGAAACGCTCGAGATAAGGCGCAAACTCGGACCGCGTAAGGATCTGATACCCCTCCCCAAGCTCCACAAGCTGGAAGGCCCGCTCCGACTCGTCATAAAGGGTGCGGAGATCCTGAATGGCCTCCTGGACCCGATCTTCGTCCAGGGACTCATCGGCACGAGCGATCTCCTCGGCGTTGAGGGGCGCATCGCTGGCAAACAGGACCCCTTCCACGATCTGAGACGCCTTCACACCTCTTCCTCCGGTTCGATTTCTTTGGGATCACGGTCCGCGGGCAGGGGGGCCGAATCTTCGGCTGCGGGCTTCCCGGCTTCGGGCGGTGTCGGGCTCGTTTCCGAAGCGGGCGGCACTTCCCCTGTCCACGCCTCCAGGTCCCCCCTGAGAAGCCAAAGTTCCGAGAAGAGCCTGGACTGCCTCAGGGTGACGGCCCGTTGCCTCGACAACTCCAGGCCAGCGAGAAAGGTCATGACTCCGTGCATCTTGTCTTTCCATGGGGCCAAGAGCTCCTTGAACTCGACCTTGGAAAGGTCTTGGAGCGTAGCCAGGATCAATTCGATCTTTTCCTCCATGGCCACCAACCCCGTTCGCACCCGGTGGGCCCGGGTGAGGGGATGTGGAAGCTCCACCCAAATGGCCGCTTCCTTGACCTCGTCCCAGGTTGTCTCCAGGGGCGTGTCTTCCAGGTACCGTTGGGGGCGCGGTTCCACGTATCCTTTCCCGAACATCCGGGCCCGTTCGGCTTCGGAGTTGGACAAGCGGTTGGAGATCTCTCTGATCTGTTCGTACTCCAGGAGGCGCCGAACCAACTCGGCCCTGGGGTCCTCGTCCTCGTCGTCCCTGGGGCGAGGAAGGAGCATCTGCGCTTTGATCCGGATTAGCGTCGCGGCCATCTCCAGGAACTCCCCCGCCCCGTCCAGGTCCTCGACCCCGATTCCCTCCACCGCGGCCAGGAACTGGTCCGTAATGGTGGAGATGGGAATGTCGAAAATGTCGATGTCCTGCTGACGGATGAGATGAAGGAGGAGATCCAGGGGACCCTGGAAACGATCCAGGTCCACCAGGAGGAAGCCCTCTTTCATGGTCCGGTGGGGCGCGGGTTTCATACCCAGAGCGCCACGAAGGCCAACGCCAAATCCACCAGAAACGTCACCGGCGACAGCAACAGCCGAAATCCGTCCGGGACCACGAAGACCAACAACATGATGAGCCCGATTCCGTAGCGCCCGAACTCCCGGTACCGAGCCCGGAGGCCCTGGGGCAGGAGATGGTACACCACGTGTGAGCCATCGAGGGGCGGGATGGGGATCAGGTTGAAGACAGCCAAAATGAGATTGATGAAGATCCCGAAGTAGGCTGCCTGGGAAAGCACGTTGATCAGCGCGCCATAACCGACACGGGCACCCAACCCTTGGAGGAAAGCCAACAGGAAAGTAAAAAGGACCGCCAGGATCACATTCGACACGATTCCCGCCAGGGATACCCGGATGTCTCCCCGCACGTAGTCACGGTAGTTCCTCGGATTCACCGGTACGGGTTTGGCCCAGCCGAAGATAAAGTCTCCCGGCAGAACCAAGAGAATGAGGGGCACCATGACGGACCCCATGAGGTCCAGGTGCGGAATCGGGTTCAAGGTGATCCGGCCCAGGCGGTAGGCGGTATCGTCACCTTCCCATTTCGCCACCAGGGCGTGGGCCACCTCGTGCACCACCACCGACATCAGAAGGATGGGAAGGACGATCAAAAAGAGGGAAAAGTCCATAGGCTTGAAAAGTTACTCCTTGAGGTCGGTGTTGTGGTAGAGGCTCCCATAAACCCGCGGGGAGATGGGTCCCGAGCCCTGGTCACTCCCGGTCGAATCGCTCGATTACGAACCAATCCTCCTCCAGGTCGGAATTCGTGTCGACGACGATGTGAACGATGCCGAGGCCGGGGAACTGGGCGCTCAGCTCATCCAGGTTCACGGGTTCGAACTCTCTCTTGATATTGAAATAGGCCTCAGGAGTGAAGGCGTTGGATTCGTAGTTGTCCTCGGTACGCTTCGAGATCTTTTCGAGGGCATAGTCCTCGGTGCAGTGGGTCTGCTGGATGATCAGGGTTTTGCCCCGTTCAGCCGCAACCTGGGCTGCTCGAAAACGAAGGGAACGTTTAGCAAAGGTGGCATCCAGTATCACGCCCGTTCCGGAAGCCACGGTCTCGCCGGCCCGTCTGAACATTTCTTCGTAGACCCGTCGCCGCTTCTCGACTGATGCAGCCTGCTTCACGTCGAAGATCTCGTCATGCTTCAGGACTTCCTTCCTGATGAGGTCGGTCCTGAGGATGGGGTACCCTTTGATCCTGGATACGACCTCCATGGTTTCGGTCTTGTTGCTGGCCGGGAGGCCGCAGGCAATGACGACCGGGTCTTCTCCGTAGTGATCCCTGACGTACCCGGCCAAAGGCTCTCTCATGAAAGGTCTCTTCCGTGGCCACCCTCGGTGGCATAATGATAAGAAAGGTCGAAGTAACGGGAAGCCAGCGTCAGTTGCTTCTTCCTGCCTTCGTCATCGATGGCGGGGTCGGCAGACGTGAAACAGGCAATCTTCCCTCGGACGTACGCCCGGTAACAAGAGTAGAAATCTACCAACTCCAGGAAGCCGGTATCGGCGGACCGTTCCACATACCGTTCAACCACCCGCCTCGCCAACTCCGGCTTCCCCTGAAAGTCCAGGTCCATCACCAGGAACGCCAGATCCACGGCCACATCCCCACATCGGAAACGGGGGTTGAATTCGATGCAGTCAAAGATCACCGGCGGGTCTTCGAAGAAGATGTTTCCAAGATGAAGGTCTCCATGGGATTCCCTGATCCAACCCCCTGAAATCCTGCGCTGGAAAATGTCGTGATTCTCCTGGTAGAAGCCTGATGTGAACGCGCGGATCACCTCGAACTGACCACGGGGTAGAGCCACGCCGACAAAACCGGCGGTCTGCTCGAAGTTCTCGTCGGTGTTGAACTTCACCGTTTCCAAGCTCCCGAACTCATCAACCCCGGGACCCGTCTTTGCCGTCAGGTAGAACGGCACCAACCGGTCCACCACGGCCTCGATCTTCCCGAGCGTAAGCTCACCCCGCTCCAACACCCTGAGACCCAAGAGGTCCTGATCCAGCTGGCGCATTACGACCACCCAATCCACCTCCGGCCCGGACCCGGTGAGGGTCGGAGCACCGCCGTCCAGCGTGACGGGCTCGACCCGGAGGTAAACCGAGGGCGCTAGCCGACGGTTCAGTTCCAGTTCCTTTAGGCAATTCTCTCTCCGGAGG
>JBDHGR010000229.1:0-6954 GCA_039589815.1 Gemmatimonadota bacterium
ACATCACGGCGATGTTGATCCTGCCGTCGTTCTCGCCGTGCCATTGGTTGATGAGAGTTTCCGTGACCTCGAGCTGCTGCTCGAAGCTCACTTGGACCTCAGTTCGCGTGTCGCCGTCCCAATGGGCGTAAGTCCTTGGAAACGGAGGACGCCTGGGGCCGACAGCCAGGAACCATCGGACCCCTACATCCTCGATGGCCTGGAGATACGCGTCACCGTACCTGGGATCGTCGGTGCGCATTACACTGTCGCCGCCACCGAAAAAAGTCAGGCCCGTGGTCACCCCAAACCTGAGGCGCTCGACGGCGGTGAGCAGAGCATCCGCTCGCCAGAAGGCTTCGGTCGATCCTCGGGCGTAAATGTCCTCACAGGCCTGGTACCACTCTCCGGTGTCCGTGCCGAGGCTCTTCACCAATCCATGCCCGGCGTGTCCGTGTCCATCGATGAGCCCAGGCATGACGACGTTCTGCCCGGCGTCGATCACCTGCTCGGGATCGAATCTGGCCTCGAGCTCTTCTGTGGGCCCGATGGCCGCTATCCGGTCACCGACTACGGCCACGGCTGCGTTCTCGAGGACACGCCGCTCAGGGTCCATAGTGATGATCGTGCCACCGGTTATGAGGATGTCTGCCGGTTGAGGCTCGGAGGCATGGCCAGGGCCGGGCTCACTACAACCGGTGGTTCCAAGAATCAAAGTGAACAGAAAAGACAGTAGGGTCGTGCCGCTGTGGCCCATGGCGATCTGCTTCAGGTTCATCTCCAGGTTCCTCTCCGGACAACGAAGGGGTCTCGGCTGAAAGGACCTTCGATGGCCCTCAGGTCAGGAAAAGTCAGGCGCTCAGCGGTTCCACGCCAGGAGGAGGTACCCTAAGCGCTTTCTCTCCCTCCTCGAACCTGTCACCTGTATTGGAGATTCATTTGAACCAGCCGACGTATCCCAACTTCACTCCTCGTTCTCAAACAACCGGTCAATTGGGCTGATGATCCTTCGGGCGTCCCTGCGAGCAACGTGGGTGTAGTTGACCGTGGTGCTTATCTTGGAGTGCCCAAGAAGCTCCTGGATATAGCGCAGGTCAGTACCGGCCTCCAAGAGATGGGTGGCGAAGGAATGACGAAGCATGTGGGGCGTCACCCGTTTCTTGATCCCGGCGCGCTTGGCAGCCAGCGACACCTCCTCCTGGATCGCCCTGGTGGTGATGTGCCGGTCTCTTCTGTGTCCGGCGGGGAAGAGCCAATCATGGGGTCGCTCCACCCGGACGTACTCCCGCAACACCCCCAGGACCACGTCCGAGAGCATGACATAGCGGTCCTTTCTCCCCTTCCCCTGCCGCACGTGTATCTGGGACCGGTCCGAATCGACGTCCGTCACCTTTAAGCGGGCGGCTTCACTGACCCGCAACCCGCCCGAGTAGAGAACGAAGGCGATGGCTCGATATTTCGGGCGCTTTAACGCATTCAGGAACCGCTTCACCTCTTCCCCGGACAGAACCTTCGGAAGGGTCTTCTTTCGCTTGGCCCTGGGAACCCCTGCGACCGTGCCGGGAGCGCCGAGGACAGAACGATGAAGGAAACGCAACGCGCTCAGCGCCTGATTGGCATAACTGTGAGACAGGCCGGTCCGCAGGAGGTGGAGGAGCCACTCCCTTACCTCCTGATTCCCCGCCACGAGGTGGTCTTCCCCTTCGACCTCCCTCCTTCCCCGGCTCTCGTAAAACCGGCGGACATGGGCCAGGTACAGCCGTCGCGTTTCCCGGGTGAAGCCCCGGAGGACCATCTCCTCGTCCATTTCTTGGAGAAGGTCCTGGAGCCAGTGGCCGAGGTCGGAGGTGGATTGTTCGTTCACGCCCCATCGTCCTGGGAAGGACGGGGCGAAGCCATGGCTGTGGGGGCCGGAGGATCTTTCCTATACGCCCGACACCTCTAGTGCGGCTCGGGCGATCTTCCCCTGAGCAACGGACAGGGGCACCTCATCGAGTTTGCTGGTAGCGACCCACTCGCAGCCCGGAGCCTCCATCCCTCCGACCCCGGCCCACTCCACCTGGAACAGGACCGGCCAGTACCGTGCCCTGAGGTGGGAAAAGACGTGGGCGACCAGGTCCAGGCCGACAGGTTCAGAAGCCAGATTCGACTCGGCCTTCATGGGAAGTGGCCCAAGCCCGAGATCCTCCGCTAAAGCCGCGGTCTGCGCACGGACACAGGAATGACAGGCATCGGAAGCTCGACCGAGCTCGCTCGTATCCACCTCCACCCCGGGAAACTCCCACATTCCTGCCAGCAGCCCGCTGTCAGGTCGCTTCCGCAGGAGAAGCCTTCGAATCCCCGCATCGTCCCGGACCACCGCCACCACCACAGCCACGTCCATCTCCGGCAAACGCTTCTTGGTCTTCGAAACCGGCCGCTCTTGAATCGTACCCCTATCCAGAGCCAGGCAGACCAAATCCAGGGGGCACTCACCACAGACCGGTATTCGAGGGGTGCATACGGTGGCACCCAGCTCCATGAGGGCCTGGTTGAAGTCTCCAGGCCGCTTGGGGTCCACCAGCTCCTCTCCCAAGCGCTGGAATTCGGCAGGGGTGGGATCGGTCAGATCGAACAGGCGGGAAAAGACCCTCTTAACATTCCCGTCCACCGCTGGTACTGCCTCGCCGAAGGCGATGGAAGCTACGGCGCCGGCGGTATACTGCCCGACGCCCGGTAGTTTCCGAAGGTCTTCGCTATTCTGGGGAAGGACGCCGGCATAACGCTCCCTCACCACCTTGGCCCCCTGGTGCAGCCTCCGCGCCCGGGAGTAGTAGCCCAGCCCCTGCCAGGCCCGGAGCACCTCGTCCTCCTCGGCCTCGGCCAGGGCCCCTATGTCGGGGAACCGCTTCAGCCACCTCTCGTAGTAGGGGATCACGGTCTCCACCCGGGTTTGCTGGAGCATCACCTCCGAAACCCAGATGCGGTACGGATCGGTTTCCCCCCGCCAGGGTAGATTTCTTTTCCCGGCGTCGTAGGCGGCCAGGAGGCCCCGGCGGACGTTGGCGACGTTCTTCTTCCCCATTCGGTGAAGGTATCATCGGCGCATGCGCTTCCATACCTACACGAAATACAAAGGCAGTTGGCTGGATGCTCTGAACCTGGAGAACCTCCTGGAGCATATGGCCGATTTCCTCCTGGACGGTGGGTTCGCCGGCGGACTTCATTTCCACCCCTATTGGGGTTTCTCGGGAACGGGGGATCACGATTCCCTGGATTCCCTGAAGGAGGCCCTCCTGAGGGCCCTCCTGGAGAGCGGCGAGTTGACCCCGGAGATGGTGGAGGAGCTGAGGGGTGAGGGCGAGGGGGATCCGGAGGTCCAGGCCCAGATCGCCCAACTGCTGGACGACCTCATTCAGAAATTGGTGGAGGACGGCTACATAAGCCTGGAAGATCAGGGCGGCGGCGCCCTCGGTCCCACGCAGGACGTCACGGGCCAGGGTACCATCGATGAAGCCCGGGATGCCTCAAAAAAAGTCAACTTCGACCTTACCCAGAAGGGCATGGATTTCCTGGGCTACCGAACGCTGAAGTATCTCCTTGCAGCCCTTGGAAAGGCGGATCTCGGGGCTCACGACACGGCTGAGCTATCCACCGGGGTAGCGGCTGATGCGGCCAGTAGACCCTACGAATTCGGGGATACCATGAATCTGGACATCCCCGCCACCTTGAAGAGCGCCATCCAACGGGAAGGCCTGAAGGTCCCTCTGGATCTGGACTACTCGGATCTCATGGTCCACCAGACCGAGTACCGGTCCTCATGCGCCACCGTGCTCATGCTTGATGTCTCCCACTCCATGATTCTTTACGGGGAGGACCGGTTCACTCCGGCTAAAAAAGTGGCTCTGGCTCTTTCCCATCTCATACGGACCCAATATCCCGGGGATTCCCTGAGGGTCATTACCTTTGGCGACCGGGCCCAGGAGATCCCCCTCTCCCAGCTGGCCAAGGCTCAGGTGGGTCCTTTCCACACCAACACGGCCGAGGGGTTCGAGCTGGCCCGCCGCCTTCTTCGGGGTCAGAAGAAGGAGATGCGCCAGATCATCATGATCACCGACGGAAAGCCCAGCGCGGTGACCCTCCCCGACGGTCAAGTCTACCTGAACTCCGGTGGCCTGGATCCGTTTATTCTGAAGGAAACCTTCCAGCAGGTGGCGGCGTGCCGAAAATCGGGTATTCTCATCAACACCTTCATGCTGGCCCGGGATCCATACCTGGTCCAGTTTGTCCAGGAAGTAAGTGAGATCGCCCGGGGGAAGGCCTACTTCACCTCCACCATGACCCTGGGCCAGTCCATCATGATGGACTTCTTGAAAAGAAAGAGGCAGCAGCTCTAGCGCCGTCAGGCCCCATGTGGGTAGCCCATTCCTGGAGCCTGCCACAACAGCAGAGAGAAGACCAAATGCCCAAGGGATCCGAAGTCCCCTTCTACCAGGTAGACGCCTTTTCGGACAAGGCCTTCGCCGGAAATCCGGCGGCGGTTTGTATCCTCGACGAAGAGATTTCACCCGAGGCCATGCTCCGGATCGCGTCGGAAATGAACCTGTCCGAAACCGCTTTCGTCCAGCCGTCGGGAGCGGAGGGGGCGCGAAAACTTCAATGGTTCACTCCCACCGTGGAGGTCCCGCTCTGCGGACATGCCACGCTGGCCACGTCCCACGTCCTGATTCGGGAGCTCGGCGAGGATGCCCCTCTCCGCTTCGATACCCTCAGCGGGATTCTCACGGTCGAGGAGGAGATGGATGGATGGATCAGGATGGACTTCCCCGAAGACCCACCGGAACCGGCAGACCCTCCCAAGGGATTGCTCGAAGCCTTGGGCTGCCCCCCTGACTCCCCCACCCTCTGCGGAACCAAGCTCTGGATGGTACGACTGGACACGGAAAAACAGATCAAGAAGCTGAAACCGGACATGGCCGCTCTCCGGAAGGTGAAGCTGGGAGACACAGCCCTCGGCGTCTCGGTGACGGCTCCGGGAACCGCTGGAAATGACTTCGCATCTCGCTTCTTCGGTCCGTGGGTGGGGGTCGACGAGGACCCGGTGACGGGCATGGCCCACACCGTTCTGGGTCCCTACTGGTTGGATGAACTGGACGCCATCGCGCTACGGGCCCGGCAGGTGTCGACCCGAGGCGGGAACCTCAGGGTCCGGAGGGAAGGAGACAGGATTCAGGTTTCAGGTCAGGCGGTGACGGTCGTGAAGGGAACCTTGAGCTTTTAGAGGGGAGACCCGGCCGCGGAACTCGGGCCGGGGCCCGATCGGCCTAAAACGCTGCCAAGACGCTGAAAAGCACCCGGCCGTCATTATTCGAGACGGCACCCCGACTCTTTGCCTGATTGTCGAAGTTGTCCCGTACCGAGAGCTTCAAGCTCACGACCTCCGACAACCTGAACGCCACGCTGCTCTCGGCCTGGAAGGTAAAGTTGTTAAGCTGCTGGAACTTCGGGTTGTAGTCCGCGTTGGCCTCGAACACGGCTCGCTCCTCGGAGAAGGTTCTCCGAAAATTCACCGCTCCGGACCAACGTCCCAGCCACTCCGTGTCGCCACCATTCCCATCGGCGCCAATGGTCTGTTCCACTGCAACTGCGGCTGCGAAGTCCAAACTCGAAACATCCGAGTCCAGAGCGGTCAGCTTGGCCCCACCCCCGACCTTGTACCTCCTGTGGATCTTCTTTTCCAGACTGGATCGGGCACTCCCGAAGACATAGGGGTTCAGCCAGGAGAACCCCCGATAGTCCAGGTTCGAGCCCAATTCCCACGACCGCTTGTTGACCAGGTTGTCACCTTCGTCGTTGGAGGCTTCCCCATAGAGGAAGTGAACATCACTCTCCAGCTCGAACCGGCGGCTTTCACGGGCCACGCCCAGTTCGGTAGCCACGGTCGTCTGGTCGTTGGCTCCGAAGAAAACGCTGGCTCCGACCTCGGTCTCGACGGTCCAGTCCACAGGAGTTGGTGGCGCAGATTCGGACGTCTGGGCCAGTGCGATCCCCGGCACGGTCAGTAGGAATGCTGCGAGAGCGGCCGTGGTGGTTTTCGCCTTACCCCACGAGCTGTACTCGTCCTTCGTCCAACGGAAAAACACGGCGCTTATCCCCACCCAGAAGATCAACATTCCCGGAATCCACATGATCAAGCCCCCGAGGCGCTGGTCCTCCAAGGGCGACAGGGATGTAACCCGGGGAGCCACTTCGTACCAGGGGTAGAAGACCACATCCGAAAGCGTGATGAATGCCGACACCACCGTGGACGGGATCCCGAACGCGAAGACGTACATCATGAGCAGAGGTCCGGTTGGAATCCGCTCCAACTCAGGGACAGGATTCACCACCGGCCACCACATCATGACGGCCACCGACATGAACATGAGGTGCTGAAGGATATGCAGGTCGTGGCTGACCAGGGCCCAGTTGTACATCTGCGGGATATGCCACCCGATGAAGGTGATGTTGTAGGCAAGGAAGGCCACCACCGGATGGGTGAGAAACCTGGCCGTTCGGGCCACACCGGGTCTCTCCATGACCTTTCTGATCAACCAAGGGGGCAGCCCCATGATCAGGAAAGCGGGCATCACCAACATGAGAAGCATGTGCTGCACCATGTGGGCGCTGAACAGGTACTCGTCGGAGAGGGTGTGCAGCGGGCCGTTCAGGGAGAAAAAGATGACGGCCACCGCCCCCAGGAAGCTTGCTTTCCTCCAGGGGGACACAGGCTCCGGCCACCAGCCGTACTTTTCTCGTGCCCGACCCACGGCGAAGAGGTAGGTGGAGGCCAGGTACACGACTCCTATGAGGACGGACAAGTGGATCTCGAACCCGAAAAGGGTGAGGCGATCCCAGCTGGCCGAAGCCAGGAAGAGCTCAATCTGTGGCTCGGGACCGCTCATTGCCGGTGGTACCCCCTGCAGCGGAATCTCCCCCAACCGGGAATTATGCCCC
>JBDHGR010000230.1:0-7777 GCA_039589815.1 Gemmatimonadota bacterium
CATCGAGTTGTAGGATCCTCTCCCGCATTTCTTCCAGGCGGTCCGTCATACTCCACCTCCCGGGGTGCCCGTTTTCGATTCCGTTGCAGCTTCCACCCCACGCCCACTGGCTGTTCTCAGGAAAACGTCGGTCTCTTCCGGATCTGGGTCCTGGGTAAGGAGGCTCACGCCCACCAAAACTGGGATGTGAGCCAGAAGCCCGAGAATCCCTTCATGAAGGTCCAATGGGCGGAGGTGTCCCTGAAAGAAGAAGAACACGGTAACGGCAGAACCCACCAGCAATCCGCTCACGATCCCCTGGGTGGTGGCCCGCCTCCAGTAGAGGGCCGAAATGAGAGGGGGGGTGAACTGCGCGATGATCCCGTAGGAACTGAGGAGGAGCACCACCAACGATACCCCCTCGTAGAGAGCGAAGAAGTAGGCGATGGCACCCATGGCCAAAACCAGCCGACGCATCAGGCGTCGCTGTTCCTGGTCGTCCAACCCCCAGAAGGGTCGCACACCGTCCTCTACCGCGACTGATGCACCCGCATGGAGCAGGGCGTCACCCGTGGACATGGAGGCGGACAGGGCTCCAGCGCAGAACAGACCTACCACCAAGGCTGGCAGGTCACTTCTGAGGATCAGGAAGGGCAGAATGAAGTCCGGCTCGCCGGGGGATTCGGGGAAGAGAACGCCTGCGAAGCCGATGATGAACACTGGGATCAGAAACAACTGGAAGGTTGGGAAAAGCACGACCGTCCTTCGGATGGTATCGTCGTCCTTGGCGGCAAAGGCTTTCATGAAGAGGTGGGGCCACATGGAAACGCCTATGGCGCTCACCAGGATAGCCGTGGAGTACCCCCCCCAACTCCAGTTTTCGCCGGTTGCCGTAAGGCCTGGTGCAGTCAGGAGCTCCGGTCGTTGGGCAGCGATCTGCTCGAACATGGACCCGACGCCCCCGTACAGGCGCATGGGCAGGTAGATTCCCAGGGTCCAGGCAATGATCAGCATGAAGATGCCCTGGAAGGTGTTGGTCCAACCGACTGCGGCGACCCCAGCGGAGAGGACGTAGACAACTACGATCCCGTAAGCCACACCAGCTCCCAGCCAAAGCGGGATGTGCCCGTCAGTCACCGCTTCGATGACGATCCCAGCCCCTCTCATCTGGAGGGTGATGTAGGGGATGAAGGCAAGGACCGTCAGGGCAGCCATGAGGGCCGAGAGGGGTTTTGACGGAAAACGCCCTACCAGGAGCTGGGCCTGGGTAACGTAGCCGTACTCCCTTCCGACCCGAGCCGCCCTGGGGCCGACCCAATACCATGGGGCCATGCCCAGGACGCCATAAGACAGGATGTAGAACGCCGCGGCGCCTCGCGAGTATGCCCATCCGGGCCCGCCGAGGAAGGCGAACGCCGAGAACATGGTGGCGCCAAAGATGAAGTACATGACCAGGAGGCCGAAGGCCCGGTCTCCTGCTACGTAACCCGTCACACTTTTTGATGCTCTCCGGCCAGCTCGGAGACCGATCGCCAGGGTGAGGGCCAGGTATAGGACGATGATGACCGTGATGAGCTGCCAGCGAGCCATCAGTCATCCGCCTTTCGGGTTTTGCCCTCGACTACGTCCACCAGGAGAAGGATCAGGAAAGAACAGACCACCCAGAGGGCGATCCAAAACATGGAGAGGGGAAGCCCCAGAACCAGGGGATGTATCCGGTTGAAATGGAGCATCCCCGGCCAGGTGACGGCCAGAACGAACAGGAGGAAGAAGAGAGCTGTTCCTCTACGAACCCAACGGACACTCATGGACTCCCTCCTCTTCCGCACCTGGTCAGCCGGGGCGAGATCCGGAAAAGGGTCTTCTTTCCGCATTCCTGCTCCTTTTGGAAAGGGGAACAGCGGTTCAGAAGCCGGGACCGGACAGGATGGATGACGTGGAGTTCCTCTTGGTCCATTCCCGAGTGGAGTCGTCGCCGTTGTATTCCTCGGCTCCGGTACGGTCCCTCGTGGTCGGCAGGAAACCCCCGAGGAAGATTCCCGAGAACTGGTCGGCCAGGAGGTTAAGGGGGAGGTCCCGTTCGGGTTGGTACCATTGGTCCACCCAGGAAAGCATGCCAAAGAGCCCGAAGGTGGCGGCGCGTATTTCCTCCGGCGTCTTCTCAGGGGAAAGTTCTCGGATAGCGCCGGTCACGACCCGAATGTACTCACTCATAAGTTCCTTGATATCTTCGGCAAACGGGCCGGACAGAGCCTCCCGTTCGTGAACCAGCACTCGCATTTCCTTGCCATGGTTTTTGAAATGGTCCAAGTGTATTCGGATAACGGCCCTGACGCGTAGGGCCGGATCGCGGATGCCGACCACGTCGGCCCTGATCCGATCCAGGAGGGAGGTGAGGCAGGCGCCCAAGATGAGGTGTAAGAGTTCCTCTTTGCTCTGGAAATAGTAGTAGAGGCCGGCGGGGCTGGTGCCAGTGGCCGCTGCAACGTCCCTAACACTGGCGTTATGGAACCCTTTCTCGGCGAAGATCCGACAGGCCCGGTCCATGATCAGGAGGAGCTTGTCGTCGTATGTCTTCTTTGCCGCCATTGGATCACCCCCTTTCCGCCACGGACCTGCGGAACGATACTATGGGAACCGAACGAGCGTCCGATCGGAAAGCTACCGTTGGCTGTGGAGGGGGGCAAGGAAGGTGGGATTCCGGTATCTCCCTTGCATATCAAGCGGGTCGGACCGCCAGGATTTCAGCCAGAGCTTTGTAGCAAGTGACCATTATTCCTACCTTTTCGCGTCCTCTCCTAGCCATGGGGTTGTGTGTCATTTCCACACTCCTGGTGTCCGCTTGTATGGACGAGGAGAACGGCCCACTGGCGATCTCGGTGGCTCCGGAAACCCATGGTGCCGTCCTCTTCTCCGACGACCTCTCCACCGTTCCCCGCCTCCTGACCGACAACGGACTGGCAGAGGACGGTGCCGTTGAGGCCGAGGCCTGGTGGGCTTCCTGGGATATGAGCGACGGGGAGGGGGCACTCCTCCGTTCTGAGGTCCACCCTATGGCGGCTCGACGCCTTTTCCCAGCCCTGGGCCTGGCCGGAGTCCGGGATGTCCTGGGGAAGAACGGAAGGAGCATTGCGGCGGCGGGGGCCATGGACGCCTTTCTCCGTTCCGAGACAATCCATGAATCTCTGGAATCGGCCAAGGATCTCCACCAACAAGCCTTGATGTCCCTGGTTCGGGGTGAGGGGGAAGCAGCCCTGGTTCTCGCTTTCAGTGCGGCGGACGCTTTATGGGAGGTCAGCCCACGCCAGGTGGCGGCTGATCTGATCGAAAAGGCCGAACGTGCCCTGGGAAGAGATTCGGAGTTTGGATCGTACTCCAAGGAAGAGCTGATCCGGATCCGGCGATTGATGTATGGTGCTTCGGAGGCCCTGGACGATGGGGACTATCCTCGAGCGATCCGTCGGGCTTACTATGCATGTCAGCTCCTGGGTGCGAATCCTCCCTGAGGCTTCTCTCGAGTCTGATGGAAGATCCGCTCCCAGGAACATCCGGGGAGCGGATTTTTCTTTCTAGTGCGGGGTAGTCTGAAAGGTAAACCCCTTCAGAGAGGACAGGAGATGTCCGGTCGCCACGTTCTTATTGCCGCGGTAGGCCTGGCCTTTGGGCTGGGCCTTGCCCCGGGCAGCGCACTTTGCCAACAGACCGGCGAGGTCGTCCAGATACCGGTTCGGGGTGACATCGAGCTCGGCCTCGCACCCTTTGTGGAACGGAGTCTGGAACAAGCTCGGGCCAACGGTGCGGAAGCCGTCATTCTGGATATCGAGACACCTGGTGGCCGAGTGGATGCCGCCCAGCGCATTGCCAACGCCATCGGGGACGCCGGAGTTCCGGTCTACGCCTTCATCAACCGGCACGCCTATTCGGCCGGGGCGCTCATCGCCCTGGCGACGGATCGAATCTACATGAGGCCCAGTTCCGTCATCGGGGCAGCCACGCCCATCGTGGGTTCCGGTGAGAAGGCTCCTGAGAAGATCGTCTCGGCCATGCGGGCCCAGATGCGGACCCTGGCCGAAAGCCGGGGCCTGGACCCGGACGTCGCCGAAGCCATGGTAGACGAACGCACCGAGATCGATGGCGTGGTGGAGGCTGGGAAGTTGCTCACTCTCACCACTTCGGAAGCGGTCGGGTTGGGGTACGCCGTGGAGGTTGAGGACTGGGATGCTCTGCTGGCCGATCTCGGCCTGGAGGGAGCCCCCGTCCAGACCATGCGAGTGAACTGGGCGGAAAGGATCGTCCGTTTTCTCTCCAATCCCATCGTGGCTCCTTTCCTGCTTTCCCTTGGCTTCCTCGGCCTCATCGCCGAGATAAAGTCCCCGGGATTGGGTATCGCCGGGTTCGCAGGCTTGCTGTCCCTGTCCCTGTTCTTTGGATCCCACCTGATTCTGGGCTTGGCCGGGATGGAGGATTTCCTCCTGTTCGGCGCCGGGGTCGTGCTCATTGCCGTCGAGGTCTTCGTCATTCCCGGCTTTGGGTTATTTGGTGTATTGGGAGGGATCGGTGTCCTGGGCGGAGTCTATATGAGCATGATCGGCGCCGTTCCGACCCTACCCGATTTTGCACAGGCTGGGGCCATCCTTACCACCAGCCTTCTCATCATTCTCATCACCTCCTGGGCCCTCCTCCGGCATCTTCCCCGGAGTAGCCGTCTGGCCAGGAGTGGTGTCTTTCTCATGACAAAGGGGGAAAGGGGAGAGGGTTGGGCTTCGGCCTCGCCTCGTCCCGACCTTCTCGGCAGGGAAGGGGAAGCTCTGACGGACCTCCGTCCGTCAGGCACGGTCCTGATAGGGGAAGAACGAGTGGATTCCGTCTCCGAGGCGGAATGGATCGAAGAGGGCACGACCGTCCGTGTCGTGAGTTCGGAAGGGTATCGCCTGGTTGTCCGGCCCCTTCGGACCTTGGAGCCGGAGGAGTCCGAGGCACCTGAAAACGAATAACTTGCTTTTTGGCTGCAACATTTCCTGGGGTCCGCCTGGCGCGGGCCCGGTATTGACGGAGGTTTGGCTAGATGCCTGCTGAACAGATGTTGGGTTTTACGACCATCTTTCTCGTCGCTGCGGTTGTCTTCATCTCAATCCTCGCCTGGGCAATTCCGGTCCGGCTCTGGGTCGAGGCCTTTTCAGCTGGGGTCAAGGTCGGGATCGGATACCTGGTGGGCATGCGACTCCGGAAGGTGAGCCCGCCGGCTGTTGTAAGACCCCTGATTTGGGCTACGAAGGCCGGTCTGGACCTGCATATTGAAGACCTGGAAGCCCATTACCTGGCGGGAGGGTCCGTCGACCGTGTGGTCCGGGCCATGATCAGCGCCGACAAGGCCAACATCGACCTGGCTTTTCGCCAGGCCGCCGCCATCGATCTCGCCGGCCGGAACGTCCTGGAAGCGGTGCAGGTCTCGGTGAATCCGAAGGTCATCAACACACCCCGGGTCGCCGCCATGGCCAAGGACGGGATTCAGCTCATCGCCGTGGCCAGGGTGACGGTTAGGGCCAATATCGACCGTCTTGTGGGTGGTGCCGGCGAAGAGACCATCCTCGCACGGGTCGGCGAAGGGATCGTTTCGACCATCGGTTCCTCCGACACACACAAGCTGGTTCTCCAGGATCCCGACAATATCTCAAAGACGGTGCTCTCCAAGGGACTGGACTCGGGGACAGCCTTCGAGATCCTCTCCATCGATATCGCCGACGTGGACGTGGGGAAGAACATCGGGGCGGAGCTCCAGACCGACCAGGCCGAGGCGGACAAGCGCGTGGCCCAGGCCCGGGCCGAAGAGCGGCGGGCCATGGCCGTGGCCGAGGAACAGGAAATGAAGGCCCGGGTCGTGGAGATGAGCGCACGGGTGGTGGAGGCCGAAGCCCAGGTACCGCTGGCCATGGCAGAGGCCTTCCGGGGAGGAAACCTGGGAGTCATGGACTACATGAAGTTCAAGAACATCCAGTCCGACACGTCCATGCGGGATGCCATTGCCGGGGAAGGTGAAGACAGCAAACCCTCCGGATCCCAGGCCTGATCCGTGGAGGACAGCGGCCTCTTTTTCTGGCTGATCATCTTCGCGGTTGCGATTCTTCAGGGGATCGGCCAGAGAAAGAAGAAGGCGGGGCGGAAGCCCGGGGCGGGCACCTTGCCGGGGCCCGGGCCTTCCCGGCCCCGTCCTGCCCAGGTACCGGCCCAGCGGCCGGACCAGCGGCCGGACCAGCGGCCGCAACAGGGGTTACCAGAACCTTCCTCCCAGCCCATTTCGGCGTCGGCTGGCGAAGTGCCATCCAAGGGGAAGGACGGATCCTCCGAAGGCATGATCCCGTCTGAAATCTGGGAAGAGATCCTTGGATTGGCCCAGGGCAAGCCTCCCCGGTCAGAACCGGATGCCGTCCCGAGGGAGGACGAAGGCCTGATCCCAGTTCCCACTGATGAAACGGGGGGTGCAGGGTCGCCCACGGAGCAGGAAGCATGGCAGGAACGGCCAGGGGAAACGAGACCGGCCGCTGTCGCACCCCAGCGAGGCACCCGGGCGCCGCCTTCCGAAAGGGCCTTCCCAGCCTCCCACGGCGCAGAAGCTGCCCTTCACAAGACAAAGCCATCTGATGTGGGATCTCGGCTGGCCGTATCAGCCTCTCCGGACCCCACCACGGGAGCGGGCGAAGGGCGGAGCCGGGCGGCTGGGCTGTTCGGTGGGGGTTCACCGGAGGAGCTCAGGAAGGCCATCATCCTCAAGGAAGTCCTGGGGCAGCCCCTGGCACTCAGAGAAGACTGAGGGGAGGATCTACCCGCCGATGAAGAGGTTCGCCACGGCGGGCCTGCCTTCCTCGGCCGTGATCTGGAGAGTCTCGGTTTCCCTCTCCCCAATGACCGCCCGGACCGTCAGTCTCGTATCCACGGGTACCCCGCAAGCCGTATAGTGCCCGGTGGAGTCGTCGAAACTACTCCAGGTCACGATCACCGTTGCGCCTTCCACTGGTTCTTCCGTCCCCGCACCCCGGATGAACCCGATCACCGCCGACGTGCCTTCTTCCAGCTCGTCGACGTTGCAACTCAACGCCAGGTCGGTCCCGGTTGAGGGGATGCCCAGGGTAACATTCGTAGAAACCCCCGGTGTGATGGTTACCTGGACTGCTCGGGAGTATGCGCCAAGGGAGTCCAGTCTGGGGTGTGTGAAAACGGCCTTGAACACACCCTCCGGGAGATTGGAGATGAGGAAGTTCCCTTCCGGATCGGTTTCAGATGCATAGGACGTTCCTGAAAGGAATACTGTGGCTCCGGCCAACGGAAGCTGCCGGGTCCCGTCCCAGACCAGGCCCCCCAGTGCGCCCTTTGGAAGCTCTTCGGAGACGACCGTTCGATCCAACGATGAATACCGTAGAATCTCCCCTCCCACCTCTTTGATTCCTACCACCCGGACCCGTGACGTCGCCCTTGACCCGGGCACGGTGAAGTCGGCTCCCATGACCGGCATCTGGATCCACCATTTCCGAACAATCCATGCCCCCGTCGGGAGGTTCTCGAAGTCAACCTGGCCCTGGGCGACACCGTAGGCTTCTTCCCAGGGCGCCCAAGTGTACGTGTATTCCAGGGATTTGAGCCGTGCCGTCTCAGAATCCAACCAGAGTGTACCGGCTATGTCCGGTATCCGCCCACGACTCACCGGCTCAAACGAAAGCCCCACCTCATCGGCCCGCTCCGGATCCAGATCCAGGTTGAAACAATGGGTATCCAGGAAGAGGTCGGATAACAGAACCGAGGCATC
>JBDHGR010000231.1:0-13465 GCA_039589815.1 Gemmatimonadota bacterium
CTCCAGAAAAAGGATGGAATCGAAGAGAAGGTCCATCTGATCCAGAAATACCGCCTCCTTCTGGTAGTCCAGGCTCCCCACCGAGGTGGTTCCCTTGAAGAGAAGGTGTTCCAGAAAGTGGGCGATTCCCGTGTGGCCCGGTCTCTCATTCACCCCTCCTATCTTGTACTGGACCACGAAGGAGGCGATGGGGATTCCGGGGCGGGGCAGAATGAAAAGCCGGAGCCCGTTGTCCAGGGTGTGTTCGTGAACCACCGGGGTCGCCTCGAACGGTTCCTGGGCTCCGGCGGGGGGGGGCGAGACCATAAGGGCCGCGAGAGTGAAAGTGAGGCAATAATCGACCTTCATGAGATCTCTTGACATCGTGGGCATAAATAGGCTGATCTGTTGCCGAATACGATCCGTTCGATCGGCGTGTTACACTTCAGGCAGGGCTCTCCCTCCCGACCGTAGGCTTGGAGGGCCGGCCCGAAAGTCCCGCGGTCGCCGGATGCCGTCCGGTAGTCCCGTAGAGTCGTGCCACGGGCCCGAATGGCTTCGGACAGGACCTCCCGAACCGCCTTCAAGAGGCGCTCCGAATCTTGGCGATGGAGAGATCGGGCCGGCTTTTTCGGGTGGATCCCTGCCCTGAATAGGGCTTCAGACGCGTAGATGTTCCCTATGCCGGCGATCCTGGTTTGGTCCAGGAGCCAGGACCGGATGGGAGACCGGGACCGGCCCAGGCGCTCCTGGAGGGCACTTGGGCTCAGCTGGGGGTCCAGCGGCTCGGGACCCAACCGGTCCGACTCGGCCCGCCAATCCTCCAGCGTGAACCGGCGCAGGGATCCGAACCGGCGAACGTCGGCATATACGAGGGAGGCGACAGGCCTCAGACCGAAGACGATGGCTGGGTGGGAAGGCTCGGCCGCGGTGTCTGCCGGTTCCTCGCCGGAGCCGGGAGGGGTGAAGAGGAGCTGCCCGGTCATGCCCAAGTTCACGACCAGGAGCTGGGATCCGGAAAGGGAGATGAGGATATTCTTGCCTCGGCGGCTCACCGCTTCGATGGAGGAATGCCTGAGGCCTTTTCGGAATGAGTCGGGAGGCTCGGATAGGAGGTCGGCGTGGATGACCTCAACATCCAAGATCTGACAACCAGGGATGGTCTCGGCCAACTGCCGTACGACGGTCTCCACCTCCGGGAGCTCGGGCATCTGGACGGGGCGACGGAGGCTGGCGGCCTGTCAGGACAGACGGAGAGCGGTCCCAGGGCAGGTGACCATGAGCATTCCGTTTCTGGCCCCCAGAACCTCGTAGTCCAGGTCCAGGCCCAGCACGGCGTCGGCCCCCTTTGCCCCCACCTCCCTGATCATTTCCCGGAGTGCCTCCTCCCGGGCTCGCCGGAGGGCATCTTCGTAGGCCCCGGCGTGTCCGCCGTCGACGGCCCGGACCGCCGCCAGGATGTCTTTCAGGACGTTGGCCCCGATGATGGCCTCTCCGGTCACAACGCCCAGGTAGTCTTTCACCGGCCGACCCTCGACGGTGGGCGTGGTGGTTACGATCATGGGCGTGCTCCCTCGTCCCGGGCGAACTCCCGCCACCCGATATCCGTTCGGAAGTACTTCCCTTCGAAATTTATCGCGTCGGCCCCTACCAGGCTTCTCCTGGACGCGTCTCCCAGTGAATCCCCGAGGCCGGTGACGGCAAGCACCCTTCCGCCGGAGGTGAGGAGTCCTCCGCCCGATTGCCGGGTGCCTGCGTGAAAGACGACCACCCCTGGGTCCTGGCCCAGGGAGGAAGGCACCTCGATCGCCCTCCCCTTCTCATATCCTCCTGGGTAGCCCTCCGAGGCCAGGACGGTGGTAACGGCGCCCCCCTTTTGCCACTGGAGATCCATCCCGGCCACGGAACCACCCTCGGCGATGGTGGCGATGGGTTCCAGGAGGGAACTGTCGAGCAGGGGGAGGATGGCCTGGGTCTCCGGGTCTCCGAAACGACAGTTGAATTCAACCACCTTCGGGCCTTCAGAGGTGAGCATCAGGCCGGCATATAGGAGTCCCTGGAAGGAAGACCCGTCAGCCTCCATGGCCCGAAGAGTGGGAAGGAGTACCTTCGCCTCCACTTCCTTCATGAGATGGATCTTCGCCAAGGAGACCGGAGCATAGGCTCCCATTCCACCGGTGTTTGGCCCGGTGTCTCCCTCGCCTATTCGTTTGTGGTCCTGGGAAGGAAGAAGCGTAAGGATGTCCCGCCCGTCCGTGAGGGCAAAAACGGAGAGTTCCTCCCCTTGCATACACTCCTCCACCACGACCTCCCGCCCAGCTTCCCCGAAGCGGAAATCTTCCATCATCTCACGGATCGCGTGAAGAGCCTGTTCCTCGGTCTCACAGACGATGGCGCCTTTTCCAGCCGCCAGGCCCGATGCCTTCACCACAATGGGCGCCCCTTGTTCCCGGACATAGTCCTGGGCCGCAGGGAGGTCCCGAAAGACCCGGAACTCGGCAGTTGGGACCCCTGCGCCACGCATGAGCTCCTTGGCGTATGCTTTGGACGACTCGATGCGGGCAGCTGCCGCGGAGGGTCCAAACACCGGAAGACCCTTTGCACGGAAACGATCGGCGATGCCGGCCGCCAAGGGCGCTTCGGGGCCCACCACCGTCAGGTCGATGCCCCTGGCTGCGGCCCAGCCCGCCAGGGCCTCGGTGTCTGCGGGCGGAATCTCCACACCCTCAGCGAGGTCTGCCATTCCCCCGTTGGGTTGGGTGGCAAAAAACTCAGCTGTAGGCTCATCTCGCTTCATCTTCCAGAGGAGGGTATGCTCCCGCCCTCCGTTCCCCACCATGAGGATTCGCATGGCCGGCTCGCGGCAAGGGGTGATGGAGAAGGCGAAGCCCTCCCCGAAAGAGTCGGATTCGATGCAAAGATTATGGGCAGGTCGGACAGGATGTCAAAGAGGGGGTGACCGAACGGCTTCGGTCACCCCCTCTCGAGGTCTGAAGGGTCCGGGGCTCCGCCTGACCAACCACGGGCGGGCTCCAGCACCGGGTTACCTTTTGAATCCCTCCCTGAAGGCTTCGCCCATCCGGCGAGCGGCGTCAGCCATGGTGTCCACCATGTCCTTTGCTCCCTCGGCATAGGCTTTCGCAGCAGCCTTCAGGTCTTCCTGAATCGCTGGGTCCGGGTCTCCCCTCCGGGGGTATTCTCCCCTGATGATACGATCGTAGTCGCCTGATTCGATCCAGTCCCTGACCTCGGACACCCGGAGGACGTAGAACGGATGGGTGGTGGCCATGAGGTTCAAAACCTTGTAAACCTGATCCGCCACGTCTCCCCCAGTTCGGTACTCCTCGGCTTGGACTATGAACTCGTCCAGGGAATACTCCGTCTCCCACCTGCCGCCATTGGGGATTCCGCCGGCCATCTTGAGCATGGCCATCATGGCTATTTCGGGATCCTGGACGGTCAAAAGACCTGCCCGATCGCTGGAGAGCTCGCTCTTCCGGTACCACTCCAAGAGAGCGACAAGTACGGCCCGGGCTGCTAACCCCACGACCGGAAAGCCCATGGAGGCCAACTGGATGAGTAGGACCGTCATGGTTCGATAGAGGACGTGGTCACTCATGATGTGACCCAACTCGTGACCGAGAATGAACGAGATCTCGTCGTCGTTCAGAAGCCAGATCGTCCCCGAGTTCAGAATGATGAACGGCTGGTCCATGCCGTAGGCGCCGGCGTTCACAATGGGGGTTTGGGATATGAAGAGGTCGTATTCTCTCTCAGGATCCAGGGTTTGGCAGACCTCCTTGTACAAGCCGTAGATGTGAGGGAACTGGGCTTCCGATACCTTCACGGCGTTGGCCTGGAAGGCAAGTCGAATGGGTTTTTCTCCGAAGAACCCGAACATGCTTCGAAGGACGTCATCGAAGACGGGGATCTTCCGCAGGGCCTGGAGGGCAGCCCGGTCCGCAGGGTGCTCCCAGGCTCGGGACGAGATCTCCGTGAGAACCCTCTTGGCGCGGGCCTCGTCGCCGCCGTACTCCTGGCCGTTCCCGCTTCCTTCATCAGTCATGGGCACCAGCTCCTGGCCTGAATTGTTGACATACTCCTACCCGGAATGGGTGCTGCGCCATTTGCGGGACACCGTTGGCCCCCGGCGACGCCCTCTCCAGGCTCCCTCAATGTATCATCCTACGCCAGCCCCGGGGGACAGGTTTCATTGACCCTCTCCTATTGAGGCCGCTAGCTTTTTTCAGCATGAGAGAAGGAACCCGTTCTCCCTGATCAACGTTGAGAAGATGCCCATCGCTTTCCCCCCGGAGCTCATGGTTAGCCTTTCCGGGTTTAGAGGAAAAGTAGGCCCCCCCCTTACCCCGGAACTCGTCACCTCCCTGGCCGCCGGTTTCGGCGCTTTTTTGGCGCAGACGCAGGCAGGCAAGCCGGTTCTCCTGGGCCGGGATTCCCGAACCTCCGGGCCCATGTTGGCCAGAAGTGCAGCTTCTGGCTTACAGTCCGTCGGGTGTGATGTCGTGGACCTGGGGTTGGTTCCGACGCCCACACTCCTCCTGGCGGTTGAAGAGACGGGGGCCGGCGGTGGAATCTGCGTGACGGCCAGCCACAACCCCGGGGAGTGGAACGCCCTGAAGTTCGCTTCGGCCGAAGGGATCTTCCTGGACTCCGGGGTGATGGGGCGTTTCCGGGATTACCTCCTCTCTCAGGATCCCCCAAGGGCCGGCTGGAAAGAGATCGGCTCACTGAGGTCCGACTCCGGGGCCGTGGACCGGCACATCGAGAAGATCCTCACCCTCCCACTTCTGGACGTTCCGGCTCTGAAATTGCGGGGGTTCCGGGTGGCTCTGGATTGTGTGAACGGGGCTGGAGGGGTCATCATGCCGCAGCTCCTCGAAGCCCTGGGATGTGAGGTGACAGGGGTTCATACCGAACCCCACGGGCGGTTTCCCCGGGACCCCGAACCCACTGCGGACAACCTGTCCGGTCTTGGCGGGGTGGTTCGGGCCGCCGGAGCCGATCTCGGTTTGGCGGTCGATCCCGATGTGGACCGTCTCTCCCTGGTCGATGGAGGGGGTGTGCCGCTGGGTGAGGAGCTGACGCTGGCCCTGGCCTCGGCCGTGGTCCTCCAGAGGGAACCCGGCGTGGTGGTCGTGAACCTCTCCACAAGTCAGGTCGTGGAGGACGTGGCTCGAAGCTTCGGCGGCTCGGTCGTCCGGGCGCCGGTTGGGGAGATCAACGTAGCCAGGAGGATGCAGAGGGAGGAGGCCGTGGTGGGGGGAGAGGGCAACGGCGGGGTGATCCTCCCGGCACTCCACTTTACCCGAGACGCGCCCCTGGGGGCCGCCCTGGTCCTTCAATACCTTCTGGATCACGGCGGTGGGTTGCGGGAAGCTGCGAGCCGATGGCTGGGTTACACCATCAAGAAAAAGAAGCTCTCTTTTCCACCGGAGGCCTTGGACGGGGCCTATGAGGCGCTTCGGAACGACTTCTCGCCCCCGTATCGGGATGAGACCGATGGTCTTCGCATGAGCTGGCCTGAGGAGAGGGTCTGGCTTCACGTGAGGCCCTCCGGCACCGAACCAGTGGTTCGCCTCATAGCCGAAGGTCCGTCCGATGAGGAAGCAGAAGCCTTGTTGAAAAGAGCGGTCAAAATCCTGGACGGAGTGGCTTGAAAAGGCCACCGTTCACTTAAGGGGAACCTTGCCCGAATCCGTTCGGGAAGAGACACAACCATGAGAAAGAAATGTGCGGAATTGTAGGATATCTGGGACCCAGGGATGCGGCTCCCGTTCTTCTCGAAGGACTGCACCGCCTGGAGTACCGGGGCTACGATTCGGCGGGAATTTCGATCCTGACCGATGAAGGCCTGTTGACCACCGTCAAGAAGCCGGGAAAGATCTCGGTCCTGGAGGAAGCCCTTGATGGGAACCGGCCCATAGGAACGTGCGGGATCGCGCACACTCGCTGGGCCACTCACGGCGCTCCCACAGAGGTCAACGCCCATCCCCACTTCAGTGCCGATGGGGACATCGCTCTGGTTCATAACGGGATCATCGAGAATGCCGATGAACTCAGAGAGGACCTGCAGGAGCTAGGGTACGAATTCCGTAGCGAGACGGACACCGAGGTCATCATCCACCTCATCGATGAGGCGTTCAAAGGGAACCAGACCCTGGAGGACGCCGTGGCTGCCGCTCTCCTTCAAGTGGAAGGCGCATACGGGATCGCTGTGGTCAGCAGCCGCGACCCGGGCAAGATCGTGGCCGCACGGCACGGGAGCCCCCTCCTACTGGGGATCGGGAAGGAGGGGGAATACCTGGTTGGGTCGGACGCTGCCGCCTTGGTGACTCTCACCCGGGACGTGGTCTACCTGGACGACGGTGACGTGGCCGTGATGAACGGGGACGGGCATTGGACTTTCCACCTGGAAAGAGGGACCGTATCCCGGCCCATCCAACGGGTCACTTGGGACCTCGGGGCCATCGAGAAGGAAGGCTTCGACCACTTCATGCTCAAGGAGATCTTCGAGCAGCCTTCCTCGCTCCGGGATGTCCTCCGAGGGAGGCTTCTGGCCGAGGAAGGGGTTTCCAAGCTGGGTGGCATCACGATTTCCGACCTTGAGCTTCTCAGGATCAAGCGAATCATCATTACTGCTTGCGGGACCTCGTGGCATTCGGCCCTCCTGGGTGAATACATGATCGAGGAGCTTGCCCGGGTTCCCGTGGAGGTGGAGTACGCCTCCGAGTTCCGGTACAAGAATCCGTTGGTAGACGAGACGACTTTGGTTGTGGCCATCAGCCAGTCAGGGGAGACGGCCGACACACTTGCTGCCCTGAGGGAGGCGAAGCGGCGCGGGGCTCCCACCATGGGGATCGTGAACGCCGTCGGCTCCACGATTGCCCGGGAGACCGACTTCGGCCTTTACCTCCACGCGGGGCCCGAGATCGGGGTGGCTTCCACCAGTGAGAGCCCTCTCGGCACTGCCGAATCAGGTTGAGCGGGTCCTCCAGCAGGATGGGGAGATCCGGGATCTGGCCGAGAAGTACATGGAGTGCCGGAACTTCCTGTATCTGGGCCGGGGCTACCAGTTTCCCGTTGCCCTGGAGGGAGCCCTCAAACTGAAGGAGGTAAGCTACATCCACGCCGAGGGTTATCCCGCGGCTGAGATGAAGCATGGTCCCATCGCCCTCATCGACGACAACATGCCCGTCGTCACCCTGGCTCCCACGGACTCCATCTATTCCAAGGTGCTCTCCACTATTGAAGAGGTCAGAGCCCGGCATGGGAGGGTGATCGCGGTGGTGACGGATGGGAACGCGGAGGTCCAGGAGAAGGTCGACCATTTGATTTCGGTGCCCGGCACCCTTCCGCTTCTTCAGGCCGTACTCACAACCGTGCCCTTGCAGCTTCTCGCCTATCACATGGCGATCCTGCGCGGATGCAACGTGGACCAACCCCGTAACCTGGCCAAGTCGGTCACGGTGGAATGAGGGTCGTTCTCCAGCGGGTTTCTCGGGCCAGCGTGTCCATCGCTGGGGAAGTGGTAGGGCAGATCGGAAGCGGGTTGGTCCTGTTGGTGGGGTTCACAGAAGGGGACGTCGAGGAAACCCTCCGCTGGATGGCCGACAAGATCCTGGGGCTCAGGGTCTTCTCGGACGAGTCAGGGAAGATGAACCTATCCCTGGAGGACATCGGTGGGGACGTCCTGGTGATCAGTCAGTTTACCCTCTATGGGAACACCCGGAAGGGCAGGCGCCCCAGCTTCGTCCACGCCGCAGCTCCCGGCGTAGCCGTTCCCCTTTATGGACGATTCCTCGAGCTTCTTCGAGCGGCTGCACCCGGGGAAGTGGAGAGCGGTGAGTTCGGGGCCATGATGGACGTTTCCCTGGTGAATGCCGGTCCGGTCACTTTGGTGTTGGAGCGGTGACCGAACTGAGGGCGGTTCCCCGCCTGATTCTCGCCTCCAAGTCCCCCCGCAGAGCGGAGCTCCTCACCCGCCTGGGCCTCACGTTCGAAGTGGTCCCCGCCGATATCCCTGAAGATGTCATTGGGGACGAGACCCCCGAATCCCAAACCGAACGGCTTTCCGTTGCCAAGGCCCAAAAGGTAGCAGCGGATCGTCCGGAAGCTCTGGTGGTAGGCGGTGACACGGTGGTGGTGCGGGATGGGGTGATCCTGGGGAAGCCTCGGGACGAAGATGAGGCGGTGGCCATGCTCAGCTCACTGGCCGGCCGGACCCACCGGGTGGTCAGCGGTTTGGCACTCGTATTTCCCGGCGGGGACATCCACTCCGGGCATTTGTCCACCGAGGTCGTCTTTCGATCCTTCAAAGATGACCTCGCCCGTTGCTATGCTGAGACCGGCGAGCCCCTGGACAAAGCCGGGGCTTACGGAATCCAGGGCCTGGGGAGCGCGTTGGTGAAAGAGATCCGCGGGGATTACCATACCGTGATGGGTCTACCTCTCCCGCTCCTCCTGGACCTCCTCCGGAAGGGGGGATGCCGTTACGAGTTCGGAGAGCTAAAGCCGATATAGGAACGGCCCCGATATAAGTAACCTGCTCCTTTGGTTGAGATGAACAAGAATCCTTTTTCCCTACCCGGAATCCCCGTACCGGTTCGATGGACCGACGACGGGTCGGCGGTTCATCTCCTGGATCAGTCTCTCCTCCCTTCTGAAGAGCGCTACCTCCGTCTCGAGAGGGTGGAAGAAGTGGCTGAAGCCATCTCCTCCCTCCGGGTCCGGGGAGCACCGGCCATCGGCATCGCGGCGGCACTTGGACTGGCCATGGGCACCCGGCTCCGAATTCAAGAGGCCCCCGCCGCCCGGGGCGCCGCTCAATTCAAAGCAGGGTTCAGAAAGGACTCGGAGCTTCTCCGCCTGACCCGGCCCACAGCGGTCAACTTGTCATGGGCTCTGGACCGGTTGGGAAGGGCTTTCACCGCCTCCGCCCCTGATGCCTCTGCGGATTCCCTTGTTGACGCCTTGGTCCGGGAAGCCGATGCCATTGCCCGGGAAGACCGGGACATGTGTCGTCTCATTGGAGAACACGGGGTGGAGCTGATTCCGGAGAGCGGCGCCGGCATCCTCACGCACTGCA
The DNA here is from genome assembly GCA_039589815.1 of Gemmatimonadota bacterium. Classification (GTDB taxonomy): domain Bacteria; phylum Gemmatimonadota; class Gemmatimonadetes; order Longimicrobiales; family Gaopeijiaceae; genus JABDNZ01. The sequence goes on from JBDHGR010000231.1 coordinate 9,086, forward strand.
ACGCCGGGGCCCTGGCCACCGGCGGGATAGGGACGGCCCTGGCCCCGGTTTACACGGCCCACGCGAGGGGCACCCCCCTGACGCTCTTCGCCGACGAGACCCGACCGCTCCTTCAGGGGGCGCGTCTTACGGCTTGGGAAGCTACCCGGGCTGGTGTAGATGCCACCGTTGTGACGGACTCGATGGCTGCAGTTCTCATGAAACAGGGTCGGGTGAACCTCGTGATCGTGGGTGCGGACCGTGTGGCTGCAAACGGTGACGTAGCCAACAAGATCGGGACCTATGGCCTGGCGGTCCTGGCCCAACATCATGGGGTCCCTTTTTATGTGGCCTTGCCCCGGAGCACGTTCGACCCCCAGGCTACCGACGGCTCTGAGATTCCTATTGAGGAACGGGATCGGGCCGAGGTCGCAGGCCCCCAGGGTGAGGAACTGGTGCCACCGGGGGTTCCCATCTGGAATCCGGCATTCGATGTGACCCCGGCCCACCTGGTCACGGCGTTTGTCACCGATGGAGGTCTGTTGCGGCCTCCATTCGGACCTGCGGTGGCGGACCTTCTGAGGATCGGGGTCCAGGAGGAACGGTCCGGGAAACCCACAAGGGAGGAGAATCCATGAGCCCCGTCCCGGCGGTGCTAGCCATAGACCAGGGTACGACGGGGACGACGGCCCTGGTGGTGGCGCAGGATGGTCGCGTCCTTTCCCGTGCTTATTCCGAATTCACGCAACACTTCCCTCGACCGGGGTGGGTAGAGCACGATGCTCTGGAGATCTGGGATGTGACAAAGAAGATGTCCCTCGAAGCCCTGGCTGGTGCCGGACAAGATGCTGCAGTAGAAGGTGTGGGCATCACGAACCAGAGGGAGACGGTGGTCGTCTGGGACCGGGGCTCTCTTGAACCGGTGCACCGGACCATCGTGTGGCAGGATCGTAGGACGGCAGCGATCTGCCAGGAGTTGAAGGGTAGGGGGCTGGAGGGGGAGGTCCGGCGCCGAACCGGCCTTTTGTTCGATCCGTATTTCTCCGGGACGAAGCTCACGTGGCTTTTCCGCAACCGGCCAGAGTTGAGAGTGCGGGCGGAGGCGGGTGAGTTGGCCGTTGGGACAGTAGACAGTTGGCTTATCGCTCGCCTCACCCAGGGAGCTGTACACGCCACCGATCACACCAACGCTTCCCGGACCCTCCTCTACAACCTGGCAGCCCAGACCTGGGATCCGGAGCTCCTGGGCTTCCTGGAGGTTCCCGAACCGGTCCTGCCGGAGATTCGGGCGAGCTCGGGGGATTTCGGCCACGTATGCGGCGACGAGTTGGGGCTTGAAGTGCCCATCGGTGGGGTAGCGGGAGACCAACAGGCGGCTCTCTTCGGCCAGGGATGCTGGGCCGAGGGGTTGGCAAAGAACACCTATGGCACCGGGGCTTTTCTCCTCCTTCATACGGGAGGACGCCCGGTCGAGTCGCATACCGGTCTGCTCACCACCATGGCCTGCGACGAGCGGGGCGGACCGGCTTATGCTCTGGAGGGGTCCATCTTCGTCGCCGGGGCCGCGATCCAATGGCTCCGGGACGGCCTCGGTATCCTGAAGTCAGCCATGGACTCGGAGGAGATGGCGGGGTCTCTCCCTTCCAACGATGGCGTGTACTTCGTGCCTGCCTTTGTGGGTCTTGGAGCCCCCCACTGGGATCCTCACGCACGGGGAACGATTGTAGGCCTCACCCGGGGCACCTCAGGCGCCCATTTGACCCGGGCGGCCTTAGAGGCCATGGCCTATTCGACTGCCGATGTCATTGGGGCCATGGAACGGGATTCGGGAGTGGTAGCCAGGGAACTCCGGGTGGATGGCGGCGCGGCCATGAACGATTGGCTGATGGAGTTTCAGGCAGGTGTGTTGGGGGTCCCTGTGCGGAGGCCGGCGGTGGTTGAGACTACGGCCCTGGGCGCCGCCGGGCTCGCCGGCCTAGGCACGGGGGTGTGGACGGACGGGTCAGACCTGATGAAAACACTGGGGGATGCCCGGGTGTTCAGACCCTCCATGTCGGAGGATGAGAGGGTTGCGTCAAAAGCCGGTTGGCAGAGGGCGCTCGAGACTGCGAAAGCCTGGTCCAGGCTCGAACCGGACGGAGATGCAGGATCGGAAGGCCCGGCATGAGGGGGGGCTCGGAGTGAGCGGGAATAGTGGGCAGCCCTCTGACATGGTGAAGGTTGGGGAAACGGGAGTAAGAACCCGCATATCGGTCATCGGCGCGGGGAACGCTTCTGAGGAGGAACTGGCCCTGGCCGAGGATCTGGGGAGGGCGCTTGGGAGGTCCGGGGCCGTCGTTGTCACCGGGGGCCTGGGGGGTGTCATGGAAGCGGCCTCACGAGGCTGTGTGGAGGGAGGAGGGATGAGTATCGGTATCCTTCCTGGCACGGACCCTTCGGCGGGGAATCCCTGGCTGACCATTCCTTTGGCTACCGGCATGGGAGAGGCCCGCAACGCCCTGGTGGTCCGGGCCGGGGAAGCGGTAGTGGCGGTCGGGGGAGGGTGGGGGACACTATCCGAGATCGGGTTGGCGAAGAAGATGGGTCGGGAGGTGGCTCTGCTGGGTGATCCTGTTTTCGATCTTCCCCTTCAGAGGTTCGAGACGGGGGTGCAGGCCGCCCGATGGGCTCTCGGAACGGCCGGTCAGGAAAGCTGAGGGCCCTCCACCCCTCCTCCCGGGCAGATCCTCCCCGCGGGCCCGCGCCTCTGGCATGAACTTCGGGCCCGCGCTTCTCCAGGTTCCTACGGCTGCACACTCAGGGAACCTTCCCCTTTCACGGGGTTTCCAGGGAGAATGGCCGGGGTGGCAGCCCGGATTGAGGGGAACCCGTGACCGGGTTAGATTGCCCCAATCTCTATTCTCCAAGAAAATGGTTCTTCGGGATCGTTGGACTCGGTTCACCAGAGAGGGAATGAAAATGAAAAACGGTCGGTTTTACGTGGGGTTGGCGGGAGTTGCATTGGTTGTGACCTACCTGGTGTGGACCGGTGTCAGCGACAGCATGGTTTACTATTTGACGCCCACAGAACTGGTTGCCAAAGTGGCCGAGGACCCGGCCTTCCATACCGTTGGCGTAAAGGTGAGCGGCAAAGTGGTCGCCGGCTCCTACCACCAGGGAGAGGGGGAGCTGGTTCACCTCTTCAATGTCCACGATATCGAGCATCCTGAAGTGACCTTCCCGGTGGTGTATCAAGACGTGCTTCCGGACACCTTTACGGACGAGGTGGAGGTCGTCCTCGAAGGCCGGTTCGGTGAGGACGGGGTCTTCCAGGCCAAAACCCTCCTCACCAAGTGCGGTAGCAGGTACGAGGTGGCCCCCGAGGAGCTGGCCACCAAGGGGGTCGCTGGGTGACGGCCCTCGGCGAATTCGCACTTTGGATTGCCCTTCCCGTCTCCTTCTGGGGGATGGCCATGGGGTTTGTCGGTGGGCATCAAAAGCGTGGGGACTTGGTTCTCAGCGCGGAGCGAAGCGTCTATTTGGTGTTCGCTCTCCTCTTCGTTTCCTCACTCGGTGTCGTCAATGCCTTTCTGACGGATCAGTTTCAATACTGGTATGTAGCCAATTACTCCAATAGGGAGCTGGACCCTTTCTTTAAGCTTTCAGGCCTTTGGGCGGGGCAGAGGGGATCGCTGTTATTCTGGGCAGTTCTCCTGGCCTTCTTTTCGGCGATATGTGTTTTCCTGAACCGGCGCCGAAATCGGGAGTTCATGCCCTACGTGGTTGGGATCCTCCAGGGCATTCTAGCCTTCTTCGTGGTGGTATTGCTTTTTGCAGCGGTGAACCCCTTTGAACAACTGGGCTTCACACCTGTGGACGGTGCGGGGCTGAATCCCCAGCTCCAGAATTACTGGATGACCATCCATCCCCCCGTCCTCTACCTTGGCTTTACGGCCTTCTCTATCCCTTTTGCCTTTGCCGTGGCGGCCCTCCTGACCGGCCGGACCGATTCCCGGTGGATCGTCCTGACCCGGAAGTGGACGCTTCTTTCGTGGTTCTTCCTGGCAAACGGGATCGTCTTCGGGATGCGATGGGCCTACGAAGAACTCGGTTGGGGGGGATATTGGTTCTGGGATCCGGTAGAAAACGCTTCACTCCTCCCCTGGCTCACGGCGACGGCCTTCGTTCATTCCATCATGATTCAGGAGAATCGAGGAATGTTGAAGGTCTGGAACATGTCTCTGGTGGTTTTGACCTTCCTCCTCACGATCTTCGCCACATTCCTCACTCGGTCCGGCCTCATCGAATCGGTTCATACTTTTGCCCAGAACACCAGCATCGCCCTAATCTTCCTGGCGTTCATGGGGAGCATCCTCATCGCGTCGGTGGTTCTTATCGTTTACCGGCTGCCGGTTCTGAGAT
>JBDHGR010000232.1:0-6925 GCA_039589815.1 Gemmatimonadota bacterium
TGTGGGAATCCGTCGAAGGTGACCCTGAGGTCGCTGAGTGGTTCCCTCCCAGACAGAACTCCCAGCTGGAAGGTGAAAGCCTCGTTTCGGAGGACCTGGCTGGAGAAGGTGCGGGTCCCTCCTCCAGCGCTCCGATCCAGTTCCGGCACTCCCGACGTTTCACCCGAGCTCCGCTCGGCGGTCTCGCGAGTCGGCCCCCCGGCACCGTCCCTCCCTCGGTCGCTCGGCTCCGCGGAAACGTCTTCGCTAATGGCCTGCATCCCCGAAGCATTGGCCTGGTCCACCCAGTGTCGCGGGATGAAGTGCCTCATCCGAATTGGGTAATCCCGGTGTTCGGGGTATACGGCCCAACCCTGAACCGCCGTGCCGCCTTCAAGCATGCCCGTGGCGCCGCTTCCGGCCTGATCTGGGGCGCCCCCCTCCACCGAACCCGCGGCTCGCTCTTCGACCAAATCCGCAGCACTCCCTTCGGCCACTTCTGCACCGCCCTCGACAATCGAGCTCATGGCGGCCCAGAACGAGGCCGCCTCCTCCGGCGTGGCAATGACCTCCATGGGGAAAAAGGAATGGAACTCATCTACTGATTGGATGTGTGTCGTCGTGGCCTGACGGAGGTCGGAGGGATCCATGCCTCGAACCGTAACCTCCCAATCCGGCTCGGGATCCGGCGCCAGGCCGGCCCAGGAGAAGTTGGTTTGCCCTGCCTGTTGAGCTCGGGAGGGGCTATCGGCTTGTCCCGTCGCTATTCCCCCGGATTCGCGAGTTGCGGCCAGAATCTCTTCCTGCGTGGGGTAGGTGATGGTTGGGTAGTAACCCCCGGACGACTGCCACGGCATGTAGTACACGTGGTAGGTCGGGGATCCGGGATTAGGCTGGAAGGCCACGTCCCCGGAGGCGTTTTCGACCCTGAGTGCGAGGACGTTTCGGATCACTTCTCCCGAAGCTGCGTCCACCACGATCACACCCTTTAAGGCTGGCTCAGCGTCCCTCCGGCGCCAGGGGATGCTGACGAGCACTGCACCGGGGTCCTGGGCAGGAGCGGCTCCGGTTTCTGTGGCTCTCCCCTCTGCTCCCTCCGGGGCGACGTTCTCAGGGCCGCCAACCTCCCCACCCCTCACCTCCACTACTGCGCGGTGATTTCCCCAGGACACACCTTCGTCTCCTGCTGCCAGGTGTGGCTCCCAGTTACCGGCCTCCCAGACCACGCCGTCCACAACATTCGAGATAGCAGGAGCCCGGAAGAGTTCGACCCCTTCCCTGTCCAGTTCTGTCTCGGACTCCCCCCGGGTCCCAGGCCCTGATTCGCCGCAGGCCACCGACAAGGAAACGGTAAGAACCACGGCCGTTATCGGAAGTCTCATTACCGGCCCCCTTCCAGGTTCAGGGCCCGGGAGATCAACTGGCCCGCCAAGTCTTCGTTGAGTCCGATCCGCAGGGACGCGAACTGGGAGCGGAAGTCGTTTTCCAGGGTGGTCGCCTCGTCGGGGCGACCGAGGGCTCGAAGTGCTTCGGAAGCCAACAGGTCCAACGCCTCGGCCGGTGGCCTTATCTCTCTACTGCCGTCCAGGTAAGCCTGGAACGCTTCCCGGGCGGCCTCTTCATTGCCGAGCCTTTCCTCTGCACGACCCAGGATGAACTTGACCAGGCGTTCGTCAGGTTGGTACGGGCGTCCCTGTCCCAGGTGTTCCGGCCACTCCAGTGCCGCCATGAGGTGCCTTCTGGCCTGCCGGAAGTTGCCGGAGTCGTACGCATCAAGTGCAGACAATGTGTGGGCCTGTTCCCAGAGGCGATGGCTATCCCGGGCGTTCTCGGACGGAAGAACGTGAGTTGCAGAGAGGATTTCGGCCGCCCGCTGGGCCTGACCGAGGTGGATCAAGGACTTCGCCTCCAGGAGGGCGAGGTTGAAGTCGTCCGGGAACCGGCCTCGGGCGGCCTCTATAGCTGCCAGTGCAGCCTCCCACTCTCCTTCTTCTTGATGGTGCAAGATGAGATGGATATGAAGAACCCGGGTTTCCGGATTCAACTCCACCGCTCGCCTGAGGTCTCCCTCGGAGTCCGCCCCGGTTGCTTCTCCCAGGAGGTTGGCCCGGGCCACATAAACAGGGCCGAAATCGGGTACCGAGCCGAGGCCCATGAGAAGGGTGGCAGCTTCCTCTCCTCGATCCACCGCCCAAAGGTTGATGGCGAGGAGATAGTTCCAGATCCAATCTCTGCTGTGTCTGGCGGCCCATTTCAGGACCGGAAGGGACTCAACCCGGTAGGGAAAGGAGAAGTCCGGAGGTCCGGCACCCTGTAGGCGAGCAGGCCCATTGTCCAGGAATGCCCCCCAGGCTTGCTGCAAGGGGCCGGCTCCGAACCCGGCACGGGCTCCAAATTCCAGGGTGAGCAGGGCGTCGGCATTCATACCCAGGTTCGCATACCAGGTGGCCAGCTCAAGAACGGCCTGGTCGGGGTATTCACCTCCGAAATAATCCGTCAGGGCCTGTGCGGCTTCCTCCCCACGGGCCGCGAGGTACTCCTCCACGGCTGCGAAAGGGCTTAGAGGATCAATGGCCTCGAGTTCTGCCCTCGCCTCCTGAACCAGGGCGGGGTCCTCGGTCTTTCGGCCGATGATGGCCAACGCCTGCCAAGCCGGGACACTATACCGGTCGGAGTCGATAGCCAGTCGGGCATACCGGGTCCCCTCGGACCACGCCTCCTCCGGCCGATGCGACTCTCGTGGTGGACCGGTCCTGAATCCCTCTGGGTCAACGTCCACCCCGTCCTCCCTCGCCTTCGTGGCCAGTCTCCACCAACCCAGAGCACTGGCCTCTATGATCCTCAACTCGGCGAGTTGTACGTAAGCAGCCGCCCGGAAGGCCGTGGATCGGGCCGCCCAGCCGAAGGCGTCCTGTGCATCTGCAGGCCTACAAAGGGCTCGGTAGAGGAGTCCGGCCAGGAAATTCGCCTCGGCGTCATAAGCATCCAGCTGAAGAACACGGTTCACATGCTCAAGGCCCGAGGGGAAGAGGCCCCTCCGGTGGGAGAGCTCGGCCAATCCAAGACGAGCCTCCCGGTTCCAACTCTCTTCCCCTACGACCTCCTCGAAGAGGGCCCTGGCCTGGGCGTACTCCCGTGCCTTCATGAGTTCTCTGGCCTGGAATACCTTACGGTCCACCTCGGGGACAGCATCCCAAGCGTCGGGCTCAGTCCTGAATGGTCGTGACAGAAGGCGCTGGGCGGGATCCGAGGTGTAATCCAGCCCAAGTCCAGGAAGCTGAACCCGGAAAGGTTCGCCGGTGAGAACGTCGAAGCTGGCGAGGAGGGGTTTTAGAGGCTCGAGATTTACGGAGGCTGTGGCCACGAGCTCGCCGTCCGACCAAACCTTCAGCGTGTCCTGGATGTCACGAAAGGCGGTCACCCCCACGTGGAGGTATCCTCCCTCTTCCACGGCGTGGAGCGCTCCCTCGCGGGAGGCGTCGGTCAGCCCTCCATTCCCTTCCAGGGGGAACCAGGTCTCGGACCAGCGGCTGGCCGAGATGGGATCGAACCCCGCCTGGGTGATAGGATTCAGATGGGAACCGGGAGAGTACTGGACAAATAGACGGCCCGCTTGGAACTCCACGTACTGCCCGTCGGTGTCCGTGAGGAGGTCCTCCCAAACCCCGCCTTCCCGGGAAAGAGCCCAGAGCCATAGCTTCTGCCCAGGCATGTCCTCGTACCGGGCCCAGTGGCCAAAACCGTAACCCTCCTCGTGGTAGTACCCACCGAAAAAATCGTTCAGCTCGCCTACCACGTGATAGGATTTGTGCCCCTCGAAGGTGTTGTTCTGGTAGAGGGGCAGATACCGACCCGCATCGTCCTGGGGCCAGGTCTCCACCTGGCCCGAGTGCCGGAGATAGGCATCCCCCGGCATGGACATCTCCAGGTCGTCCTGTGCAAAGGCCGCAGCCGTCATCCAGTTGTAGTAGGGTTGTTCAAGCGAGGTCGGATTGTACCAGAGCACGTTGGTTTCGAAATACGCCCGGTCCGCCGGGAGCCGAACCTCCACCCGCCATTGAGTTCGGGAGGGGAGATCCATGGCTCCCAACCAACAACTCACGCTCCCGTCAGGGTTTTCCACCAGTTTGTAGTCGACCGGGGTGGCGGTGGCGGGGGTGTGGCCGATAACCCCGAAGTTGAACTCAATCCCACCCGAGGTCCAAGGGCCCCGGAGGGCGATGTTTCTGAACTTCATCACCTCGTTCCGATAGATGAACTCGTGGCCCGTCTCCTTTACCACAGCCCCCCAGACTTTTCCCCCCGCTTCGGGGAGCACGAAGACCTCGATCCATTCGTTTTCGAGCTTCACCACCTTCCACTCCCGTGGCTCGCTCGTGGCTGAGTAACCCTCGAAGGAGTGGTAGGGATAGAGCCGCGGATCCTTGATCAGGATCGGGACCGGATTCGGCTCCGAGAACGGGTAGGTGTCGAGGATCCGGACTTCCTCGGAAATCAGGGCCGGTGGTGAGCCAGGGGCCGTTTGGGCTGAACCTGCAAACGGTACCAGAGACAGCAGGGCAGCGGCAACTGGAGGCCAGAACAGATCCAATCTGGATGACGGAGACATGGCGGACCGGGTTCGTGAGGGAAATGGTCTCAGTAATAGTTTCGAAGATCTTCCAGGACCCGCTCCTGGGCCAGGGCAGCGACCGATCCGACGGATGGGAGGGAAGAGGGAAAGCTCCAGAGGTGAGCCAGTTCCAGTTGTGCGTCTTTTGACGATCCGGACATCATGACCTCTTCCCGGGCCAGGAGGGGGGTGTACCACTTCGGGTTGCCCGCTTCATTGAGGGGGGCCGCAAGGAGATCGCCCTCCCGGGCTGTGCCGATGACCACCCAGGGCCGCTGGCCCTGATAGGTCGTGGCCAGCGGGCCACGCTCCGGATGAAGAAACAACTCCCCCGGCCAGATGAGGTCCCAGAGCCGGGCACCCACCCCAATTGCTTCGCCAAGAAGGATGCGGGGGTCACCGCCTTCTTCTGACACGACATCCAAAAGGGCTTCGCTGAGGGCTCCGGCCCAGCTCAGGTCTCCTCCAGAAAACCCGAGGAGCTGCGTGTGAAGATTGTGGCGAGCCAGAAGGCCAGCGTCATGTACCGCAATCAGGACCACCGCATCCTCCGGTGGCCGGAAGACAAGCCGATCGAGGGCCTCGGGCCGGATGGCCACTTCGGTGCCAGGGGAGAGTGTGGGCATGGTGCCGTAAGCTGGGGCTGTGTCGGGTCATTCGTCCAGATGTGACCCCGATCACATTCCGAAAAGACCCCGGATCGTACCTTCGTCCATGGCTACCGTATCAAAAAGAACTGACGCCCCGGGTTTCAGGGGCTGGCTGGCGGGAAGAACGGGCCGGAAAGGCGACCGTACCTTCAGGATACGCCTCCTGATCCAAGCCTTCTTTGCGGCGGTCTCCCTCCTTCTTGGTGTGCAGTTCGCTGCTTTCTTCAAAGCAGCGCAGGCCGGCGCGCTGCCGCTTCCCACCCGTCCTCCCGGCGTGGAAGGTTACCTCCCCATCAGTGGCCTCATGGGAATCCTGGACTGGATCTACCAGGGAACACTCAACACCATCCACCCTGCGGCCACCGTCCTCGTTTTGGTGGCGTTGGTTATGGCCCTTCTTGTTCGGAAGGGGTTCTGTTCATGGATGTGCCCTATGGGTTTCCTATCCGAGCTCCTGGCCCGGTTTGGCCGATGGTCTTTCGGTAGGAACTTCCGCATATGGAAGTGGCTGGACATCCCACTACGAAGTCTGAAATACCTTGTTCTGGGGTTCTTTCTGTGGGCCATCGTCACCATGACGGCCGACCAACTCCAGGCCTTCATACAGTCCCCGTACAACCGGGTGGCCGATGTGAAGATGGGGCTGTTCTTTCTGGAGATGGGGCGCACGGGGGCCATGGTCATGGGGACCTTGGTACTGGGATCTATCTTCGTTCAGGGTTTCTGGTGCCGTTATCTATGCCCCTATGGAGCCCTCCTCGGCCTCTTCTCCTGGGCCTCTCCCACCAGAATCGTCAGGAATGCCGATCCCTGCGTTGACTGTGGTCTATGCGACCAGGTGTGCATGGCCCGTCTCCCTGTGTCCTCGTCCGGGAAGGTCATGAGCCCAGAGTGCACCGGGTGCCTGGACTGCGTCGCTGTTTGCCCCAAGACGGATGCCCTGGAAGTGCGGACCGTGGGGCGGCGACAGGTTTCGTCTCTCGCTTTCGCCGGTGGCCTCATCGGGATCTTCCTTGCCGGATACCTGGGTGCCCGCACAGCCGGGGTTTGGTCCAACGACATCTCCGATCAGGAGTACGTGGAGCGGATTCCGGCGATTCGCTCACCCTCCTACGGACATCCAGGGAGCTAGGGAACCTCGGCACAGGTGGGGTCCGGCCCCGAGCCCCCGACCCGCTGACCTACAACTCAGAGGGAAATGTATGGGTGAAGGGCCTGAGCGTTTATCTCCGGCTTCACCTCAGGGCCCAGGGCTGGCCAGCGGATAAGGACGGGTTGCGTCCCCGTCGGGTCTCGAGTGTCCACGGAGATGCCACCCGTTTCCTGTAGCGTGGAGATCCGGTCCGAGGCTTCCAGGAGAGAGGTTACCCCGTGGACTCTTGTATTCCGTATGGGGCCCGGGGAGAGAAAAAGCCAGTACTGGTTCCCACCCTCCCTGGAACGGATCCGTTAGGGTTCGGGGGTAATCTCGGGCGCGCTTCCCCTCCTCCTCCCTTTGGGCCATGAGTCCATGAACCGGTGATGGACCCAGTCGATCAACTCCAGCGTCCACAGTATCATCGACGCAGTCATTTTTTCCCAGGACTTTCCCCAAAAATTGAAGTTGGAATGAGGTAACCTCTTTTGGCGCCGTTGGTTGGGGCGTTTTGGAAGTGGGAATTGGGGTTTTGAGGCGAAAAAATGG
>JBDHGR010000233.1:0-8280 GCA_039589815.1 Gemmatimonadota bacterium
TTTTGCATCCAAGCCCTCCTCTCCTCAGAAGCCTACCACCAAGCCGAGGTCCACCACCAGATAACGTAGCCCCATACTGGCCCTCCCAGTGAACGGGACGTTGCCGAGACCGTAACGGATTCCAGGACTCAGGCTCATCCTTTCACCCACCTTCACGAGGACCCCTCCGCCGGCCTCGTACCCGCCCCCGCCCTGGGAGTGAAGGGTCCGGGCCCCACCCACCCCCAGCACCTCGGCCTCCATACGGTGAGTGTGAAGCCCGGCCTGGACCCAGGGTCGGAGTCCCTCCCTACCCACCACTACACGGAGCGCGATGTCGAACCCCGTAGTGATCCAATCCTCACCCTGGGGGCAGACATCAGCGTCGCAGGCGAACCGGTGCTGGCTGAAACCCAAATACCCTCCTAGGCCCCGGAACAGGGGAAAGGTGAATCCCATCCCGAAAGACCGATCGGTGCCGGCCTCCTCCTCCCAGCCACGGCTGTCGTCACCGAATCCGGCCACAGCCGCGGTGGCTCCCGCCCGGATCTGAAAGGCAAAGGGCCCTTCCTGGCCGGAGATCCTGCCGGGGTCCAGAGCGGTCCCCAGAAGGACCAAGCCCAGGCCCAGGCAGGCCCTACTATCAGAGAAACGGACCAGGTTCAACAACGGCAGCGCCGACCTCCTCTGTTTTGGGTTCCCCTGCCGGTGGATATATTGCACCCCCGACCCGTGAATCTTCCGAGTTGGACAGGATTCGGAAACCCCTTTCACCTATTCGCATGAACGGCAGGTCATGGAAGGAACTCTTACCCTTTTCGGATTTCCAAGCACAACCGCCGAGTTGGAGGTCCTTCCGCGGGCAGTCTCCTGGCGCCTTTCAAGGGCCTCTGCGTTCATTGGGGGAGGCCTCCTTCTGGCACCAGCAGTCGGCCTCTTCCCTCCGCACGCGCCCTGGGTGGTCGCGGCTCTAGGGATAGGCGGTTTTCTCGGCATCCGGAAGTGGAGAGAGCGGTTCACAATCCTCTCCCTCCGAGGGGCCTGCCCGAAGTGCGGCGGGAATCTCTCCATGACACGCGGCACACCGCTCAGGCCGGTCATGACGGTTCCCTGTGCGGGATGCAACCGCGATTCCCGCCTCACCACCGACCCTTCCGAGCTCATGGGATGGGAGAAGGACTCCTCTTGAAGCTCGGGGCAAAGATCTTCGGCGCCCTCTCCGGGGTCCTCATTCTCTACCTCTTGATGGGAGTTCTTCTTCCTGGAACGTGGGAAGCGGAGGTCGATGCCGTTGTCCCAGCTCCGCCCGACTCCGTTTTTCCCTTTCTCAACCGCCCCGACCAGTGGGTTCTCTGGAATGCCATGCCGGAGTCGGGCTCGTCGTATGTTGGACCGGCAGAGGGAGCCGGTTCAGGATTGGATTGGGATGATCCCCGCTACGGCAAGGGGACCTACCGGGTTCTCCTGAGCGATCCTGGGAACCTCGTCGTACGATGGCTTGAAAGGGGGGACTTCGGAAGGAATCCCCTCATGGGGTATGCCGCCAGGGGTATGGCGGGGTCCCAGGGCGAAGCAATGCGTGCGAACCTGGACTCTCTCACGGCCCTGCTGGAGAGAAGAGACTGACTCCCTATCCCTCCCTGTACATCCGGACCAGGTCCTCGTTGGTCGGTGTCCGACTCATGACCGACAGGAGTTCCGACATGGCATCCGCCGACGGTAGGTCCACCAACTTTCTCCTTAGGGCCCTGCTCAGGTCCAACGCATCATCGGTGAGGAGGAGCTCTTCTCGCCGGGTGGCGGAGCCTGCCAGGTCGATTGCCGGGTAGATTCGCTTGTCGGCCAACTCACGGCTCAAGAGGAGTTCACTGTTCCCGGTCCCCTTGAACTCCTCGAAGATGACCTGATCCATTCGGGAGCCCGTGTCCACCAGGGCCGTTGCCACGATGGTTAGGGAGCCGCCCCCCTGACGGGAGTCGATCTTCCGGGCGCTCCCCAGGAACCTCTTCGGCTTCTCCAGGGAGTTCGCATCGAGTCCGCCCGTCAAGGTCCTTCCGGTCCCTTCCTGGACGGTATTATGAGCCCGGGCGAGGCGCGTGATGGAGTCCAGAATAATCACGACGTCCTGCCCCATCTCGACCCGCCTATGGGCACGAGAGAGTGTCATTTCGGCGACCTGGGTATGCCGTTCGGCAGGCCGGTCGAAGGAAGACGCCACCACCTCCCCGAACCCACAAAGCTCCATATCTGTGATCTCTTCCGGCCGTTCGTCCACCAGCAGAATCATGAGGTGGCAGTCCGGATGGTTCGAGACGATCCCTTGGGCCACGGCCTGAAGGATCGTGGTTTTCCCGGCTTTGGAGGGAGCCACGATCATCGCCCGCTGCCCCTTCCCCAGAGGACAGAACAGGTCGATGACCCTATTCGTCGCATCCGGCCGGCCCCTCAGCGTCCTTCCGCATTCCAGCCTGAGGGCTTCGTTCGGATGTTGCGCACCGAGCTGGGAGAAGATGGGCCGCCTCGGGAGGTCCTCCGGCACCACCCCGTTCACCCGAGTCAGGTGCCGAAGCGGAGGACTCTTCCCATTCTTCGGACGTTTTCCGACGTCCCCCTCCAGCTCATCGCCGGTCCTCAGGTCAAATTTCTGGATTACCCGGGCGCCGACGTAAATATCGTCCTTCCCGGGCGTGTAAGATTCCACCTTACGCCGGATGAACCCTGACCCGCCCGGAAGTACCTCCAGGACGCCTAGGGTCTCTTCGTTGGTCACGCGTCTGTCACCATTGGATAAAGGAGTCTGCTTCTGAACCTCGTCTCCTGATCGGTCTCCTCTCATGGAGAGCCCACCCAGGGGAACTGGTTTGTATGGGGGAAGATGGCCGAGGGAGCCCATGAGGGGGCCCACTCTTCTCTGCGACCCTCGAGAACGCGGGGTCACACTGGCAACCTTCGATCCGGCCAATTGGCCCGGTCTTGGAAATCTTGGTCACAAACCCCTTTTCGTCCACCCCTTTGTGAAAAACAAGGGGCCTTGCGGTGTCCCCTCGAGGTGACAACGATTAGCCACTTTTGAGGCACTCCCAGGTGGATTGATACGGTTTTTCCAGGTTTTTGGGTGTTGAAACCTTGGCATGGGCCGTGCATTGAAAGGAGACGGACGACCAGATAGGAGGAACAATGGTATCACGCCTCATCCCCTCAGCGGTTCTGGCCATTGCCCTGACGACGGCACCGTCGGGGGGCCACGGTCAGTTCTCAGCCTCCGTCTCTTTCCACATGGGTCTCTTCGATGGCGTAGGGATGGGCCTGGCTGTATCCCGATGGGCTCCCCACTCCATCTATTCCCCGGGGTTCCATGTGGGCCTCGGAGCTTCTTTCGGGATCGGTATCGGAGTCGGCTCCTACGGGGGGCACGGCTACGGATACTCCAACGACTATTACGACGACGGTTATTATTTCGACGACTACTATTACGACCGTTATTACCGCCCCTACTCACGTTACCAGTACTCCGGCTATAGCCCCTTCTACTGTAATTGGTGGGGGCATCCGAACCCCTGCTGGGACTACTGGGATCCGTACTACGGTTATTCGGGGTTTCACTTCAGCCTGGGATTGGCCTGGAACTACTACCGACGGCCCGTCTACTTCGATCCCTGGTGGGGAAGCGTTGGGTACTACGCCCGTTGGCGCCCGGCCTGGGGCTATGATCCGGGTTGGTACTACTACTACGATCCCTACTGGGTGACTCCGGGCTACTCCCGGCTGGCATACGTGGCCCCGGCTCGCGGGTATATCTACTCCACTGCCCCCCACTCGGGTTATCGAGGTACCAGCTACAAGGAGAGCCCGCGACGCGTGGCCAGTTCGAACCCCACGGCGCAGCCCCGGGGGTCCAGCTCCACAGCCGCTGGAAGGCAGGCCCCGGGGAACCGAACCGGACGCGTCGCCCAGCCCGGAACCGAGGGGCCAGGAACGAGGCGTGCGGCCACGCCGAACGCTGCCGGCCGTGGCACCGGAACGCCGCGGGTGGCCGCACCCAATCCCGGTTCTACGCGAACAGAGGCTGGACGGCCGGGCACCACTCCCCGAGTGGGAGTTGCCCAACCCGGCGCGACCCGTCGCCCATCCGATAGGATTCGGCCTGGGACCGGTTCGGGCAGAACTGGGACGCCGAGCGTCCAGGGGAGGGGGAGCTCCACCACCCGGACCCCCAGCGCCCGTACAACCACCGGACGTACAACCACCGGACGTACAACCGCTGGACGTACAACCACTGGACGTACAACCACTGGAAGAACACCTGCGGCCCGTGCGCCGAGCAACCGTTCGTCTTCCGCAAGAGTCCCGGCCCGGACGCCTACGGCACGGGCCCCGTCAGCGAGAACCCCGTCTCGGACGCCAACGGCACGGGCCCCCTCAGCGAGAACCCAGTCTCGCACGCCTACGGCACGGGCCCCGTCAGCGAGGGCCCCCTCTCGCACGCCTACGGCCCGAGCCCCCTCCGGCGGCTCAAGGAGTGCCCCGAGGGCAAGAGCCCCCTCCCGCGCCCCCACGGCCCGGGCTCCTTCTGGAGGCTCCAGGAGTGCCCCGAGGGCAAGAGCCCCTTCAGGAGCCTCCCGAAGCGCTCCAAGGGCGGCCCCTCGCTCCACTGGCGGCAGCCGGTCGGCCCCTCGGAGCAGCTCACGTCCGAAGGTCAGGCGGCCTGGGGGAGGAAGATGACAGGGTAGACTCTCCATCCTTCACCACCCCTTTACAGGGGTTCTTTCCCACCCAATAGGAGAGTTCCCTCGGATGGCCGATCTCCCAGAAAGCGAGGTCGGCCATCTTTCCTTTCTCGAGGGTGCCACGTTCGGTATGGAGGCCCAGGGCTCGGGCCCCTTGGCAGGTGACACCTCTGAGGGCCTCCTCCGGTGTCAACTGGAAGAGAACGCAAGCCAGGTTCATCGCGGTCAGTAGGGAGTTGACTGGGGATGACCCGGGATTCAAATCCGTGGCCACCGCCATCGGGACGCCGGCCTCACGGAAGAGCGTCGTCGGGGGCGGTCGGTCGTCCCTCAAGAAGTAGAAAGCACCAGGCAGCAGAACGGCCACTGTCCCGGCCTCTGCCATGGCTTTGACGCCCCGGGCCGAGGTCCTTTCCAGGTGGTCGGCCGATCGTGCGCCTAGCCGAGCCGCCAAGGAGGCGCCGCCCTGATCGGAGAGTTGATCGGCGTGCAACCTCACTGCCAAGCCAGCCTCACGCCCAGCTCTCAGAACCGTTTCACACTCCGCGGGCGTGAAGGCGATCTCGTCGCAGAAAGCATCCACCGCATCGGCGAGTCCCGAGTCCACCGCCCCTGGGATCATCTCCCTGCAGATCAGGTCGATATACTCGTCGCGCCTGCCGTCGAACTCCGGCGGAAGCACGTGGGCGCCCAAAAAGCTGGTCTGGATGTGAACCGAATGGAGCCTCCCGAGCTCCCGGGCAGCCCTCAGCATCCGGAGTTCGGTCTCGGTCTCCATCCCGTAGCCGGACTTCACCTCCACGGTGGTCACACCTTCGAAGAGAAGCCTTTTGAGGCGCGAGGACGCAGCCATCACCAGGTCTTCCTCCGAAGCGTCCCTCGTGGCCCGCATGGTGGTACGGATGCCCCCGCCTTCCCTGGCAATCTCCTCATAGGTGGCTCCGTGGAGACGGGCTTCGAACTCACCTGACCGGTCACCGGCGAATACGAGATGAGTATGGCAGTCCACCAGGCCCGGGGTAATCCAATCTCCGGCAAGGTCGACGACCTCGACGGCGAGTCCGTCTGCCGGCCCGGGGAGATTCTTTTCTGATCCTACCCAGGAGATCCTCCCATCTTTGCTGGCGATCGCCCCATCCCGAATCTCGCCGAAGGGATCCCCGCCACCGGTCATGGTCGCCAGGTGTCCGCCAACCCACAGGCGGTCCCAAGCCCTCGACTCCGTCATGAGTCCCTTTCCGCTGGGGGCGGGGAAGCTTCCATGGGTATCTTCAGGCCCTGGGTTCGGGCGGTTTCCCACGCCTCCTCGTAGCCGGCATCGGCGTGCCGCACCACCCCGATCCCGGGGTCGTTGGTCAATACCCGCTGAATCCGCTCCCTCATTTCCTGAGTTCCGTCGGCCACCAGGACCTGTCCTGCATGAAGGGCGTTGCCGATTCCCACGCCTCCGCCGTGATGAAAGGAAACCCAACTCGCACCGGAAGCCGTGTTCAAGAGAGCGTTCAGGATGGGCCAATCGGCCACGGCGTCTGTGCCGTCTTTCATCCCCTCGGTTTCCCTGAATGGGGAGGCCACCGATCCCGTGTCCAGGTGATCCCTCCCGATGACGATGGGAGCCGAGATCTCTCCACTTGCGACGAGATCGTTCATGGCGACCCCGAATCGGGCACGCTCACCCTGCCCAAGCCAACAAATCCGGGAAGGGAGTCCTTGGAACTGGATTTTTTCCCTTGCCATCCGAATCCAACGGCCCAGGTGTTCATCTTCTGGGAAGAGCTCCAGCACCAGGTCGTCGGTCCGGTGGATGTCTTTGGGGTCCCCTGAGAGGGCCACCCATCGAAACGGCCCCTTCCCTTCACAGAAAAGGGGGCGGATGTAGGCTGGGACAAACCCGGGGTAGGCGAATGCGTTCTCGAATCCGGCGTCGAGAGCCATCCCCCGGAGGTTGTTCCCGTAATCCACTGCAACGGCGCCCATCTCCTGAAGGTCCACGATGGCCTCACAATGCACCCTCATGGAGTCCATGGCCCGCCGGACATACAGGTCGGGATCGCTGGCCCGAAGCTCCTCGGCCTCGGCGAGGCCGAGAGCCGCAGGCACGTACCCGTTCAAGGGATCATGGGCCGAGGTCTGGTCCGTGACCAGATCTGGAACGATGCCCCGCCTGACAATCTCGGGCAGAACCTCTGCGCAGTTCCCCACCAGGCCCACCGAGAGAGCTGCTCCGTCCCTGGTGGCTGTCAGGATCCAATCAAGGGCTTCGTCCAGACTTTCGGTGGCCCGGTCGCAGTAGCGGGTGTCCAACCGCCTCTGGATTCGGGCGGGGTCCACTTCCACCGCCAGGATCACTCCGCCGTTGAACGTGGCGGCCAGGGGCTGGGCTCCACCCATACCCCCCAGGCCACCGGTGAGGATCCAACGCCCCTTCAGCGAGCCTTCGAAGTGCTTGTCAGCCATGGACCCGAAGGTCTCATAGGTGCCCTGGAGGATCCCCTGGGATCCAATGTAGATCCAGGACCCGGCCGTCATCTGACCGAACATCATGAGCCCGCGGCGTTCCAGTTCGTGGAAGTGTTCCCACGTGGCCCAGCGTCCGACCAAATTGGCGTTGGCGATGAGGACTCGTGGAGCGTGGGGGAAGGTCCGGAAGACGCCCACGGGTTTTCCGGATTGGACCAGGAGCGTCTCATCGTCTGCAAGGCCCTCGAGGGTATCCACGATGGCGTCGAAGGCCTCCCAGTTTCGCGCGGCCTTCCCCCTGCCTCCGTACACCACCAACTCGTCTGGTTTCTCGGCGACGTCAGGGTCCAGATTGTTCATCAGCATTCGGAGGGCCGCCTCTTGCGTCCATCCAGGGCAGGTCCGGGCAGCCCCCCTTGGGGCTCTTATGGTTCGGTGCGAATCAGACGCCATATCAACTCCCTTTTCTTGCTGAGGTGCCTATTCATCCTTGCCAGGCCTCAAAGATGGGTCGGCCAGGCGTCCGCTCCGGACCAGCCCAGCAGCAACCTCCATATCACCGGACAGTACCCGGTCTCGGGTGAGGGGTTGGATGGCCTCCCTCACGATCCCTACCGCCATCTCCACGCCTCTCCCCGGTCGAAGGGGCCTCAGGTCTTGGACAGCCTGCGCCGCGCAGAGGAGCTCGATACCCAGGATGTACTCGAGGCATTCCACCGAACGGCGCACCTTCCTGGCCGCTGTCATCCCCATGGACACGTGGTCCTCCTGGTTCGCGCTGGTGGGTACCGAGTCCACGCTTGCCGGGTGGGCCAGGACTTTCATCTCCGCCAACAGATCCACGGCTGTCACCTGGGCGATCATGAACCCGCTTTCTATCCCCGGGCTCCGGGTGAGGAAGGGTGCATGCCCCGAAAGGTCCGGATTCAGGAGGCGCTCGATCCGACGCTCGCTGATAGCGCCGAGATCCGCCAGGGCAATGGCCAGAAAGTCCAGGGCCTGAGCCACAACCTGTGCGTGGAAGTTCCCGGCGCTGATGACCGCCTCGGCGTCGGGAAGAACGAGGGGATTGTCCGTTGTGCTGTTGGCTTCCGTCTCCAGGATTCGCCTTATA
>JBDHGR010000234.1:0-6878 GCA_039589815.1 Gemmatimonadota bacterium
GAACGGGAAGTGGGCCTTCACCCACTCCACCGCCACCCACGCCAGCGGGAGGGCTAGACCGAGGGGTAGGGCCACCCTCCGGTGGAGAGCGTGGGTCAACCAACCGAAGAGACCCGAGAGGCCGCCGAGCAGAACCAGGAGTAGCAGATACCCGGGAAATGCCCAGGCAAAATGCGGCCCCACCACCATCGGCACCCAGATCAGCGTCCAAGCCCAGTAGATCAGCCCGAACGCCAAACCCAGTCCTGTGGCTGCCCAGGAGCCGTCGGGGCCCCGGGGTAGGGAACCCAATCCAGCGGCCAGCGGGACGAGGGCCAGGAAGGCCAGGGGTAAGAGATCGAAGGGCGGTTGGGCAAGGGTAAGGAGAACGGCCGATGCGGCCGCCCCCGGCAACAATCCCCGGGTGAGACTGGACCGGGGCCCAGAGGGTTTCACCTGGCCGTTATCCAGATGGTTCATCCGTTGAAATGGGCCCGTCCCGTCCCCGCCGGTGAAGCCCGACCGCTGCCGCCCAGAGGCCTAGGTTGATCGGCAGTGTCAGGGCCAGGATCTCGGCATTGTCCTGTCCCAACCCGGGAACCATCTCCACGACCAGCCCCAGGACAGACACAGCCCCCAAGACCACTGCCAAGTTCCGCCCCCAAACAGGGAAACCATTCCTGAGCAGAGAGATCACGAAAGCGAGTGAAAGCAGGAAGAAAAGAGGATTCACCTGAAAGAGGTTGAAGTTGGCATACCAGAACTCGTGGTCGGTATATAGCCAGGCGCCCAAAAGGAGGGTTCCGCCCAACCCGGCCACGAGACTCCAACCCCCTCCCAGGACCAGGATGCCCATTCGTCTCCACACGCCCAGGTGGGTTCTGGATCCAGCCAGCCAAAGGAGCCCTCCACCCCAAAGGACACCTATGACCAAGAAGATCGGGAGGGCGAAGGGCGGCGAGGTGGGAGCCGCCGAGCGACCGGACCCAAGTATCTCCTCCTCCTCGATCACCAAAGCCCTGGAACCACCGGCACCATCCGAAATCCGTACCTCCCGAATACTCTCCATCAAGGTGCGGGGGAGGAACATCTGCTCCCAAAGCGTTATGGGACGATCCGCGCTGGGCCCCAGTACAAACTGAATCCCGAGGTAATAGGGAGGCATCTCCCTCAGAATTCGGCGGGTGTGCCAACGAAAAGAATGCTCGGTGGTGTCGCTGGCGAAGCGGGCCTCCATGTTGCCA
This sequence comes from Gemmatimonadota bacterium, assembly GCA_039589815.1. Lineage (GTDB taxonomy): Bacteria > Gemmatimonadota > Gemmatimonadetes > Longimicrobiales > Gaopeijiaceae > JABDNZ01. The sequence continues at coordinate 1,224 of JBDHGR010000234.1, forward strand.
TCGAGTATGTGATCGAGGGCGTCTCTGAGGCGGGTAGAACAGTTGTCCCGATAGTAGTCGTAGCGGTAGTCCCGGTTCTGGGGGAGGTAATTCTCTTCCACCAGAGCCAATAGCTCCCTCTCCTGGTATGGGGAGAGGGCCAGCTCCTGGATCCAAACAGGGCGCCCCGCCCCCCGGTATTCCGCGAGGGCATCCCTGAAGTCCGACGGCCCCATGCTGTAGAGCATCGTGCCGCGGATGAGCCGGGGCACGAAGTCTTCTGAAAAGAAGTTGAAGATCCCCCAGTGGTATACTACCTCCGTCCCCGTCTCCTCATTCTGGAAGAGGAGTGCGTTGTGGCCGAAACGCTCCCAAACCAGATCCCCCTGGCCGATGGTGACGAGGGAAACGGTGAGGGCATCCTCAGCTCCTGCAGGTGGGTTGGGTCGGTCCTCCTGAGCCCCCAGAGCCAGCGGCCCCAGAAAGAAAAAGAGAACCGAAACCAGCTTTGGGCGGAACGGGCTCAACGGGTCCGTTCCTCCCCTGAAGCCGGTCCTGTAAGCATGACCTGAAGCCCGAAGCGGGCCTCGAAGTACCGGAGATCCTCCATCAACTCGTAGCGACCCTCCCCGTACACCCGGAAACCATCGGACAATGGGAATTCGAGACCACCGTGGAGATTAAAGCCGGGCTTCACCGAATCCAGGAGGTCTTCCACAAAGGTTCCCTTGATGGCCTCCCCGTCCCCATCCATGACGTGCAGGCTCAACCCCCCACCGGCAAAAGTCAGCAGGTCCAAGGGGATGGACCAGACGAAGTGCGCATCCATGGAAACGATGAAGTCGGAGTACTCGATCGTACCCAGATCCACGCCGGTATATCCGGAACCCGGCTCCAACTGCCCCTCAACAAGGTCGTCCACATTCCGTTCCAGTCGCCGGACTTCCGAGTGTTTCATATCGGATGACCAGTAGGCGACACCCGGAATCAATCGGAGCCCGGGCCCTAGATATCCGAGGTCGACCCGGGTGCCGATGGTATAGGTCGGCTCCGCCCGGGTGGGCCAGATGTAGCCCCACTCAAGGGAAAACCCACGAAAGGAGAGGTTCTCGTAGTCGTAGTCGGCCAGACTCGCCTGAGCGTTCCCCTCTTCCGAAAAGAGCAATAAGCCGACGCCAAGAGCGAGACCCACCATCCACCGCGGTGGTCCCTCTCCGGCTCGTCGTTTCCAGCTGTCCCCAACCGGCGTCATTCTCATTCTCGTCTCCTCACCGCGCCAATCAAGTCATAGTCCAGCGCATCAACGATTTCGATCTCCACGAAATCCCCTGGACTCACTGACTCGTCCGGGAGGATGTTCGTGACTCCGTCCACATCGAGGGCCTGACTCTCGATCCGTGCTTGAAAGGCAAACTCCGGATCGTCCTCTACTACACGGTCCACGAGGGCGATGGTCCGCTTCCCAACCTGGGCGAGGTTCAGTTCGAAGGAAATCTCCCTCTGCACGTCCATAAGCGCCTCGAGGCGCTCGGATTTCACCTCCTCGGGAACCTGCCCCTCCATCTCTGCCGCTGGGGTCCCTTCCTCCTTGGAGTAGGTGAAAGCCCCCACCCGGTCGAAGCGGATTTCCTCCAGGAACGCCAGTAACTCCTGGAAGTCCTGCTCTTTTTCGCCCGGGAACCCGACGATCACGGTCGTCCTGAGGGTCAGATCCGGAACGGCTCCCCGGAGCCAGCCTACCTTTTCGCGGATGGTGGATCGCCTTTCCGGCCTTCGCATGGCCCTCAAGATCCTGTCGCTTCCGTGTTGTAGGGGCATGTCCAGATACCGGAGAAGCCTTGGTTCCGATGCCAGCAGATCTACCAGTTCTCGTGTGATCCCCGACGGATACATATAGAAGAGGCGCATCCACGGAATCTCGGTGCCGTCCAGGAGGGCTCGAAGCAACTCTGGAAGGAGAGCCCCTTCGGGGTCGGTCCGTTTCCGGTCCCGCCCATACCAGGTGGTGTCCTGGGAGATGATGTTCAACTCCTTGACGCCCTGGTCCCCCAGGGCCCTGGCTTCCCTGACCAACTCGGTCACCGGCGACGACCGATGGAGGCCCCGCATGAGGGGAATCGCACAAAACGCACAGGAGTGGTCGCACCCTTCGCTGATCTTGAGGAAGGAGGTGTGCGGAGTTTCCGTGGCTAGAATCCGGAGGGGGCGTTCCATGTTCGGAACAGGCTCATTTGGTCCCGGAAGGAGGCCCCTGGACCTGAGGGACGGTATCAGGTCGGACAGCTCCGAAAGCCCCAGAAAGAGGTCTACCTCCGGAATCTCTTCGGCGAGCTCCTCCTTGTAGCGCTGGACCATACATCCCACCGCTACCACAGCTTTGATCCCTCCCGATTCCTTCAGATCGCAGGCTTCCAGTATCGTGCCGATAGACTGCTCCTTCGCCGCCTCGATGAACCCACAAGTGTTCACGACGACCACGTCGGAGCCGTCCACGTCGCTCGAGACTCGGGCCCCCTGCCCTACGAGGGCCGCCATCATGTGCTCGGAATCAACGGTGTTCTTGTCGCAGCCCAGGGTGACCAGTCCGATCCTCGGCCCCGCCTCCGGCCCCACAGGCTCCAACTCCAGACGAACGGCCTGGGCCTCCGGGCCCACCTCCGGGCGGATGGGCTTGGAGGAGAGGGGGATGACTGGTAAATCCCTGCGTTTCACGTCAGGAGCCTATCCGCGGAATGGGGGAACCCTCGTCACGTTTTTCGAAAGATCCGGAACCCATCTAGTTGCGACGAATGACCTGGACCCCCTCTGGGGGGACGAACTGAAAGCGGGCCGGATCGGGCGGCGGATTCAGCCTGATCTCAGACAGGGTCACAGTCCTTACCGATCCGTTTTCCATCTCCACCTCGGCCTGAAGGATCAGGGACCGGTCGGTGTCCAACCAAACTCGAGCCATCCGAAAACCCGCAGGCTCCAACGGAGTCAAGGAGATCAGATGGGTGGGTTGGCCCGAGATGGTTTCCCGGCTCAGGTACTGGATATCGTACTTGTCCCCTGATGCATCCAGGAACTCCCGATGAAAATCCACCCCTCCGGGGCGAGTTTCCATCTCGAAGCGAAGAACCTGACGGGGATCGGAGCTGGGATAATACACCCAGAACGACTCCCCATCCGCAACCAGGAGGTCGCCCTCGGGGTCACTGAACCGCATGGCAAACAGGTTCGGTCGTTCCTGGCAAAGGGATCCCTTTGAGTAGGTTGTGTCTCTCAGGAGGGGAACGGAAAGGACCTGCTGGAACTCGGCACAGAATCCCTGGATCTCACGGTACCGTGCTCCGGCCTCTTCCATGAGGGTCAGGGCATTGGTGTCCTGGGCGGTAAGAGCATGCCCGGCCCTGCCGATGAGTGGGCCAACCACCAGGAAGATCCCCATCAAGCCAACGCTGCGGAGGTCCGCTTTCACAGGCTCTCCTCTTCTCCTCGGCGTAAAAACTCGAGATCAGAGAGGGTCATTAACACCTCACGTGCTTTTGACCCGTCCGGAGGCCCAAGGATCCCCGCCTCGTGGAGTTGATCCACTACACGGGCTGCCCGACCATAACCGATTTTCAGGCGTCTTTGGAGAAGCGAAGTAGAGCCCTGGTTCTGCTGAATGCACACTTCGGCCGCATCCCAGAAGCGCTCATCCCGGTCCGTGTCGTCTGCAAGGCCACCCTCTTCCATCCCCGCTTCGGCCTCCATGCTCCGAACTACCTCCAGAATGTCTTCCTCCTCGGGCCACCGTTCTTCTTTGGATACCCGGTCGGCCCGTAGGGATGCCTGATCCCGATACCAGGAGGTCAGGCGTTCGGTCTCCTCAGTCCCGATATAGGCGCCCTGGATCCTGACCGGTTCGGATGTTCCCGGTGGCAGAAAGAGCATGTCTCCGTTCCCGAGGAGGGCGTCCGCTCCGTTCTGATCGATTATGGTCCGGGAATCCACCTTGGAAGCCACTCGGAAAGCCACGCGGGTTGGGAAGTTCGCCTTGATGAGCCCGGTGATGACATTGACACTCGGTCGCTGCGTCGCCACCAGGAGATGGATGCCGATAGCCCGGGCTTTCTGAGCCAACAGGGTGAGGGGCTTCTCGACCTCGCTTTGGACGGTCATCATCAAGTCCGCCAGCTCGTCCACCACCAACACCACATAGGGGACCGGCCCATCCGTCCACAACCACCGGTCCTGGTCACCCTCCGGGCCTTTTGCATGGACCCGTTTGAGGGGCACGCCCTCCCTGAGCTTCTTGTTGAATTCCCCGATGGACCGCACGGTGTTTGCGTAGAGAAGCTCATACCTCCGTTCCATCTCGAAGACCGCCCACTTGAGAGCTCCCGCCGCATCACGGGGATCCGTCACCACGGGGTGCCGGAGGTGGGGCAGGTCCACGTAGGCGCTCAACTCCACCATCTTGGGATCGATCAGGAGGAACCGGAGGGTTTCGGGGGTGTGACGGTAGACCAAGCTGGTAATGAAGGCGTTCAGACAAACCGATTTCCCCGATCCCGTGGCTCCTGCGATCAGGGCGTGAGGCATCCTGGCCAGGTCGGCCACGAAAGGGCGTCCCGTTAGATCCCGGCCCAGCGCAAGGGGCAGTTCGGCTTTGGTCCGGCCGAATTGGGGTGACTCCAAGATCTCACGGAGGTACACCATTTCCGCTTTGGGGTTTGGGATCTCGACCCCAATGGCCCCCTTCCCGGGGATGGGAGCCACAATACGGATGCTCCGAGCCTTCATGGCCAGAGCCAGGTCCGCGTCTAAATTGGCGATTCGGTTCACCTTCACCCCCGGCGCCGGAACCACCTCGAACTGAGTGACAACGGGACCCGTGGTTCGCCCCTCGATTGCGCATTCCACATTGAAGGTTTGGAGCTTCTGAACCAGTACCTGCCCCAGCCGATCCAACTCCCGCTCCATCCCCTCCCGATCCGAGAGGTCCGGCTCGTCCAGATGATGGAGGGAAGGCAGCTCGTGGGGCAGGTCCTCGGCCGGCAGATGGGGGTCGTCCAACTCCTGGTAGCCGTTTTGCTCTTCGTCGGGTTCCTGGAACTCAGCCGGGGCTTGAGCACCCGCTTCTTCCGAGGCGACCTCATCCTCTTCTTCCATCTCGTTGATGAAGGAGAAGAGGTCCGATCCTTCCGGAGCCTCAATGTCCTGTTGCTGGGACGACACCCGGGCCCGCCGGTGTTCAGCCAGTTCCTCGATCCATCCCTTCAATCCCGTCCCGGCCCGCTGGGCCCCTTTGCCCAGGAGGCCGGCCCCTTGGACGGCGCCCCTTCCCACCGGAAGGAGAGGGTTCCATCCCAAGGTCCCGACCAAAAGGATGAGGGTGAGAGCGGAGAGCAGGAATAGGGTTCCAAATCCTCCCAACCCCGCCAACAAACCTCTTCCGAGCCAGAATCCAAAGGCGCCGGAGGCCGATGAGGCAGGGAGCAGCACGTGGAGCCCTGGGGGGAGGACAAGTAAGAGCCCTCCCAGCAGGATCGCCAACCGAAGGGCCCAGTTCTGAGACACCCACCACCCCAACCGAAGCCCGGCGAGGGCCAGAATCCCGGGGAGGAGGATGGCACCCAGACCAAAGCCGTAGAGGAGGACCGCCTGGATCGCCGCTCCGACACTTCCCATGAGGTTCCCGGACGGGAA
>JBDHGR010000235.1:0-6854 GCA_039589815.1 Gemmatimonadota bacterium
ATCGCCGCTCCGACACTTCCCATGAGGTTCCCGGACGGGAACCAGGTCTCGGCCAGCTCGCCGAGGAGAGCGGTGGGGAAGAGCACGAGGAAGAGGAATAAGGCTACCGCCAGGACTCCCAAAGCCAGGATCTCCTGCTGCTGATCCTGACTAAGGAATCCCTTTTTACCCTTGCGTTTCTTCTTCCGTTTGGAACCGGTCACGGCGTGTCCTATGCCCTCATTTCCAGCGGTTGGAACGTCCAGCGGTCGGAAGAGATCACTTCTCCGGCCCTCCCGGCCGGGAGACGGTGATGCTCCGTTCTCTCATTTCAGGCACCAGGGAATGGCGGTCTAAGGAAGCACAGAGCTCCAGGTCACCGTCCAAGCCGATTCCGACGAGGTTCTTTCCCGCTGCTGTGGCGCGCAGGAACTCAACGTCCACCGTGTAATTGGAAGCCAGATCGGCAGCCACACGGCCCGCATCGTTCAGCTCCATTTCCTCTTCGCCCTCCATATTCAGGCTTTGCAGAAGCAGGCCGGCACAGAGGGCGTCGTCCAGCGAAAAACGATTCTCCCTTCCGGAGCAGACGACCACCAGTTCCGAGGTTCCCTTGAGGGCCCCCACTACCGCAGACAAATTCATGAACGAAGCAGCAAGAACCCTGTCGGCGCCCTCCACAGCTGCGAACGCCCGGGTTCCATTGGTGGTGGTCATGACGAGCTGTTTTCCCTCCACCACCTCCGCGGTGAACTCGGCTGGGGAGTTTCCCAGGTCGAAGCCCTCGACTTTCAGCCCCTTCCGCTCGCCGCAGAGAAGAGTGTCTTCCCTCCCGAGAGACGAGGCCAACTTCACCGCTTCCTCGGTGGAGGTCGTCGGGAAGATGGCCTTGGCTCCGTTGGCCAACGCTTCCACGAGTGTCGACGTGGCTCGAATCACGTCGATGACAACGGCTGTCCTGCCCTCCACCGAGGTCTCGTCGACCACGGCCGGGGAGAAGAAGACGTCAATGGTCATGCAGGCTCCTTTTTCGCGGCCAGAAATCGGGCCACAAACCCTGTGTCCACTTCCCCAGATACGAAATGTGGATCCCGAGTGATTCGGGCAAGGATCCCGATCGTGGTGGGGATTCCCTCGATCACGAAGCTGTCTAAAGAGTGTTGGGCTCTAATGATGGCCTCTTCCCTGGTGTTTCCGCTGACGATGAGCTTCCCGAGGAGGGAGTCGTAATAGGGCGGCATGTGGTATCCGGTGTACACGTGAGTGTCCATGCGGATACCGGGGCCTCCGGGGGCATGGAAGGTCGTAATCTGGCCCGGACAGGGTGCAAAGTCCCTTTCCGGGTCTTCAGCGTTGATCCGGAACTCGATGGCGTGCCTCCGGTGAGTCACTTGCTCCTCTGGGAATGAGAGGGGTTCTCCTGCAGCTACCCGGATCTGCTCCTTGAGAAGGTCGAACCCGGTGGTGACTTCCGTCACCGGATGTTCTACCTGGATTCGGGTGTTCATCTCGATGAAGAAGAACTGCCCCTTCTGGTCCAGGAGGAATTCCACCGTTCCTGCGCCCACATAGTCTATGGCTTCGGCCGCCTTCACGGCGGCCGCACCCATCTCTTGCCTCAACTCAGGGGTCAGGGCCGGAGAAGGCGCTTCCTCGATCAGTTTCTGGTGGCGTCTCTGAATGGTGCAATCCCGTTCACCCAGGTGCACAACCCGGCCGAGCTGGTCCCCGAACACCTGGAACTCGACATGCCTCGGCCGGGAGATGAACCGTTCCAGGTACACACCCGAATCCCCAAAGGCCGCTTCCGCCTCATTTCGGGCCTGCCTGAAGAGCTTCTCGAAGCTTTCGGGGTCCTGGGCCACACGCATGCCCTTGCCTCCTCCTCCCGCCGAGGCCTTGATCATCAGAGGGAAGCCGATTCCCCGGGCGGCCTCTTCCGCCTCCTGGAGATCGTCGATCTCACCCCGACTACCGGGAACCGTCGGGACTCCCACGCTCATCATGGTTCGGCGAGCGGTGGCTTTGTCCCCCATGGCCCTGATCTGCTCGGGGGTGGGTCCGATGAAGACCAGGTTGGAGCGCTGGCAGATCTCGGAAAACTCCGCGTTCTCTGCCAAGAACCCGTACCCGGGGTGGATAGCCTCCGCCCCGGTGATCTCGGCGGCCGAGAGGATACGCGTGATGTCGAGGTAGCTGGCGGACGCCGGCGGAGGACCGATGCAGACCTCCTCATCGGCGAAGCGGACATGGAGGGATTCCCGATCAGCCTCCGAATAGACGGCCACCGTCCTGATCCCCAACTCATGACAAGCCCGGATGATCCGAAGGGCAATCTCACCCCTGTTCGCTATTAAGAGCTTCTTGAACACCCTCTTTCCTCCGAAAGAGACTGGGTAGGCCGCATAGTTTCGCGCCCGAGCCCCCAGCGAGGGGTCGGACGCAGCCCAAACCTGGTTTTGTGCCCGACACCGGGCCGAGCCTGCTCAGGAAACCAGCCGGATATCTTACCTATCCTTCCGTTGACGATCTTCAGGTGGGATCGATCAAGAACAGCACCTGCCCATATTCAACCGGCTGGGCGTTCTCCACCATGATCTTGGCTACGGTCCCCTCCACTTCGGACTCCAGCTCATTCATGAGCTTCATTGCCTCGATGATGCACAGGACGGTTCCCAGACCCACTCGCTGTCCGACTTCCACATACGATGCCGCATCGGGAGCCGGTGACGAGTAGAACGTCCCCACCATGGGGGAGGTGACCTCCAGCAACCCATCCTGTTCCGCCGCCTCCCCTTCATCCTCCGTGGGAAGAGTGGCCGAGTCCGGAGGCGAAAGGACGGCTTCGGACCCAGAAGCCAGGACCTGCCCGGCGCCGGTTGCAGGAATCGGGGAGACGTTCTGGGCGGACGTTGCCGACCCGGCCACAGGGGGACTCTTGGAGAGTCGAACGCGAGTCCCGCCGCGCTCCAGCTCCAGGGAATCGAGGCTGCTCCCGTCCAGAGCCCGAATCAGACTTTCAACGAATGCTAGATCGATCATCCGGTCACCCGCGTAAGGTATTTGTCTTCTCTTCTGTCCACCTTCACCACGTCCCCTATCTCCACGAAGAGAGGAACCTGGATCACCGCCCCCGTCTCGAGCGTTGCGGGCTTGGTCCCCCCCTGGGCCGTATCCCCTCTCACCCCAGGGTCGGTCTCTGTCACCTCCAGCTCGACAAAGTTCGGTAGCTCCACACTGAGAAATGTGCCTTCATGGACCAACCCCTCACACTCCATGTTTTCCTTCAAATACCGGAGCTGATCTTCCCCAATGATCTCGTCCGAAAGAGGAATCATCTCGAAAGTATTCTGGTCCATGAAGTGAAAAAGCTGTCCGTCCGAGTAGGAGTACGTGACCGGACGACGCTCGAGGCGCACATCGGTAACCTTCTCGCCTGCCCTGAAGGTTTTTTCGAGGACGGCGCCTGTGAGGACCCTCTTGAGCTTCGTTCTGACAAAAGCTCCGCCCTTTCCCGGCTTCACATGCTGGAAATAGATAATGGTCCAAAGCTGGCCATCCATCTCGATGACCAGGCCGTTTCTGAAATCCGCTGTCGTCGCCATACACCTTCAGGGTTTCGTCGTTGAACGTTTGAGGTGGGCCACCAGGCCTCGTAGCCCAAAAAGATAGCTGTTCTTACCGAAACCAGCGACTGCCCCCAAAGCCACAGGCGCTACGAAGGAGCGGTGTCGAAAGGGCTCCCGAGCCGATGGATTCGAGAGGTGGACCTCGACCACGGGAAGTCCGATACCTGCCAGACCATCCCGTAGAGATACACTCGTGTGGGTCAGGCCGCCCGGATTGATGAGGATGCCCTGGACCCGGGGATGGACCTCCTCGAGGTAATCCAGAACCTCCCCCTCGTGGTTCGATTGAAACACCTCCAGCTCCACCTCCAGCTCATCGGACACGGCTCGGAGGTCGGCATTGACCTCCTCCAAGGTCGATGTCCCGTAAACATCGGGTTCTCTCCGACCCAGGAGCCGAAGGTTCGGGCCATGTATGACCGCGATTCTCATTCGAGGTTTTCCAACCAGCGCTCGAAGGCGTTGACCGTTGGATCATCAGCAGTTTCGTCCCCATCCGGGGCGTCACCGTTGAGTTCCTCGGGGGGAGGGTCGGGTTCCAGGGCATCGATGGGCACGGCTTCATCGGGGGCCAGAGAATCGATGGAGAGGGCTTCCTTGGGGGCCAACGCATCTATGGAAACGGCATCTCCGGGGGCCAAGGCGTTGATGGAGAGCACGTTTTCAGGCGCCAGAGCGTCGACGGAGAGCACGTTTTCAGGCGCCAGAGCGTCGACGGGGAGCACGTCTTCAGGCGCCAGAGCGTCGATGGGGAGCACGTTTTCAGGCGCCAGAGCGTCAATGGGGAGCACGTCTTCAGGCGCCAGAGCGTCAATGGAAAGCACGTCTTCAGGCGCCAGAGCGTCGACGGGGAGCACGTCTTCAGGCGCCAGAGCGTCGACGGGAACCGCTTCTTCAGGGGATAAAGCAGCAACGGAGACCCGCCCTTCCGGCACCAGGTCAAGGATGGAAATGGGCTCCTCTGGACTGAGAGCCTCAATGGGGACGGCCTCTTCGGGCTCCCGATCCGTCCATTCTGGAGCCAAGGACTCGATGGGTACCACCGCTGGAAATGGCTCGAAGTCCACGGTGTCGTCTCCGGCCGAGATCGGGACCAATGGGTCGCCCTCCGCGGCCGGTGCCAGGACTTCACTGGGGACTTGGCGCGGCGTACCCAACTCCTCCGGATCGGGTTCCACCACCGGCTCGTCCGGCCCCACAACATGCTGGGAGTCAATGAGCAGCCGAGCCTCCTCCAACCGGTGTTTGAGGCGTTCGTTCCCGGGATCCGCCTCCAGAAGGGTCTCGAACACGGTCTCCGCTCGATCAAAAAGACCCTGGCGGAGATAGATCTCTCCCAGGGTAGAGGTGACAAGGGCCCCCTCTATATCCTCCGGAGAGGGAATCGGCTCCCCGTCCTCTACAGCGGAGAACCTCCCGCCGTCTTCACCACGCGGTCCCTCTTCTCCTTCGTCGGAAAGGGCTGATGCATCCTGCTGAAGAGATGCCGAATCCCAGTTCAGCTCTTCCGCGACAGCGTCGGGGTCCACCCAAACCGGGGCCTCAGCATCCGACTCCAGGAGATCATGTCCATCCGGGGCTCTCGCCCGGGCCTCAAGCTCGCGGATTTGCCTGGGGAGGTCCTGGTCGATGGGGTCCTCGCCGACGAGAGTGGTCAAAAGAGCCAACGCCTTTTCCACCTCACCTCGGCCCAAAAGGACATCGGCCAAGCCCCGGAGGGCGGCCACGTTCCTGGAATCGAGATCGAGGGCGGCCCTGAAACGGATTTCAGCTTCGTCCAAATGCCCCTGGTCCACGCTCAACCAGGCGCCCACCACGTATCCGGAGAGATAGTCTGGATGCCGACTCAATCCATCTCTGATCAGCCGATGAGCTTCCTGGAGTTCCCCTGCTCTCCGCAGAGCGTCGGCCAGTGGAACGAAACCCCTCCCGTCCGGATCTGCTTCCGACCAGAAAAACTCCTGCAATTTTCGGATGTGGACTTCAAGGGTTTGTTCCACCGATCGATCCTCGGAGAAGCGGGAGAAAGGGCGGAAGAAAAGGGCGGATAAACACGCCGGAAGATAGTCTTTTTTTTCCAAGGGTGTCAACGCAAACCTGGATTGTGCCCGGCTCCAAGTGGCGGTGGTAGAAGGGGTTTCTGCCTTGAGGCGGCAACCGTCCACCGTTAGCTTTCCAGGTCTAATTATGGTTTACCGTCTGCAGCCGCACGAGTGGGGAGTGGCGGACTTATGATGCGTCAGATGCGGGAGAACACGAAGTGGATCATGCTGGTGACAGCGATCGCTTTTGTGGCTCTCATGGTGTTCGAGTGGGGAATGGATATTACCGGACAATCCGGTGGGGGGTTTGGCGAACTCGGCCGTGTGAACGGCACCCCGGTCACATACGAGCAGTGGCAGGCTGCCTACCGGAACCTCTACGATCAGGTTTCTAGGGGCCAGGTTGAGCCGATTTCCTCAGCTCAGAATCGAGAGATCGAAGAAGCAGCTTGGTCCGAGATTGTGAACCAGATCTTGATCCAAGAGGAGTTGGGGCGCAGGGGAATTCGTGTGACGGATCAGGAGGTTCGGGATGCCGCCAGGTTCAGTCCACCACCGGAGCTGGCGATGGACCCGTTGTTCCAGACGGACGGCCAGTTCGACATCCAAAAATACCAGACCTTCCTAGCCAATTCCGCCGATGAGCTCTTTCTGCTTCGACTCGAAGCCTATTATCGGGACATCATCCCCAGGAGCAAACTCCTCCGGCAGGTCACTTCGGGGATCTATTTCACCGACGCGGAACTCTGGGAACAATATCGTTTCGACAACGAAAAGGCTCAGGCCCGCTTCGTGGCTTTTGACCCGGGGGAGCGGATCCCGGACCTGTCCGTCGAGGTCTCCGAGGCAGAGATCGAAAGTTACTACGACGACCACCAGGACGATTTTGAACTCCCGGCCCAGGTAGACGTCAAGTACGTGGCCCTGACCAAGGCACCTCTGGTGGAGGATACGGTTTCCGCAAATGAGCGCGCAGAGGGGATTCGGCAGGAGCTGCTGGGGGGTGCCGATTTTGCGGAGGTTGCCCAACGGGAATCCTCTGACGAGGCTTCGGCCGCGGATGGTGGAGAGTTGGGCACGTTCGGAAGGGGGCAGATGGTACCAGCTTTCGACTCGGCGGTCTTCAACGCCCCCCTGAACCGAGTGCTGGAGCCCGTCCAGACCAGCTTTGGATTTCACATTATCGAAGTGCTGAGTCGTACGG
>JBDHGR010000236.1:0-11689 GCA_039589815.1 Gemmatimonadota bacterium
GGTCAGGAGGATGAACGATACTGATATCGTCGCCGTAACCAGGAGTACCACCACCAGGTTGAAGAGCCCGCTCCGGGCGAATGGCGCCGCGAACTCGTCCACTGATTCAGAGGAGATGATGGTCCACGGGGGGTTGTCGAGGCTGACAAAGGATGCGACCCGGCCCGTCCTGTCCTCAGAATAGATGAACCGGCCGGCAGGAAGCGTGATCATCTCGGCGTCCAAACCCCACCCCTCTGGACCGAGAAGGGATGTAAGGGTTTGTTGCCTGCTTGCCATCCGCGGATGGTACAGGAGCCGGTCGCCATCTCTATCGGCGACCACGGAATAGCCGAGTTCCCCGAATCCGGACATAAGCTCGGATCGAGGTAGGACCTCCTGGAGACGTAGAGATCCTCTAATCGAGCCGATCGATGAGGATGTTCCGTTGCCCACCGCAAGGATGGGGCGGATAACGACGTAGTCCATCCCACCGACCCATCGAGCCGGCATGTCCAAGGACTCTGCTTCTACCGGTGCGTCACCCATCCGGTGCACTACCGCCCCCCTCTCGTCACGGATCTCGGCCCACCTCCAGGACGAGCCAACCGTCCCCCATGCGGCATCGAGGAAGGAGAAGGCCTCGGCTCGGGCGGCGTTGGCGGGGATGTCATCAACCTCCGCGCCCGCCTCGAGAAGACGCTGGGTTTCAGCGTTCCTGGCCAGGAAGCTCAGGTCGGATATGGAGCGGCCATAGCGTTGGGTTAGAGTCTCCGCCGCCCTGGAGGCGATGGCCGCGGTTCGGGCCGCCAGCAGATCCTCCAGGGCCCTGGTGCTTCGGACGTAGCTCCAGATGCCGAGCGCCAGGAGTGGTAAGACGCCCAGAGAAATGAAGAGTGTCAAAAACCTCGTGCGGAAGGTCATTGGGCCGTACCCGGGCCGAAGAATCTGGCTGCATGTTAATGCAAGGTTCGTGCACGGGCCAAGGAGAGGGCCGACCCATCCGGAACCCTGCCGCCCCTGACGGGTTCTCCGGGAATACCTCCAACATCCAGAAAGGTGGATCCAACGGTGAGACGTCGAGTCGTGATTCAATGTGTTCGGTTTTCTGTCTTCCTGGCTCTGACTCCTGGTGCCTCCAAGGCTCAGGTCCCATCCTCAGATACCCAGGTGGCGGCTGCCGTCCTCGCTGGCCCTTCCGGCCAACGGGCCGGTGCCACAGTCCTGGGTTTCGCCTCTGGGGGAGAGTTGGTGACCCTGAGGGAGGGCAGTAACGAACTGATCTGCCTGGCCGATGACCCCACCGACGACCGCTTCTCTGTCGCCTGTTATCACGAATCGCTGGAGCCCTATATGGCCAGGGGTAGGGATCTGGTTTCCCGGGGGATAGCAGACGGTAACGAACGGCTTCAGATCAGGTGGAAGGAGGCAGAGGAGGGTGTGTTAGCCATGCCCGAGGACCCGGCCACTCTCTACGTTCTTACCGGCTCGACCTATGATCCCGAGACAGGACAAGTGGCAGATTCCTATTTGCGTTATGTGGTCTACACGCCGTGGGCTACCATAGAGTCCACCGGGCTCTCCGACGCACCTATGGGGCCCGGCAGCCCTTGGCTCATGTACCCCGGAACAGCGGGGGCTCACATCATGATCTCTCCCCCCCGGCCATCCCCAGGAGGGTGATCCTCCGCAGTGTCCTGGGAACAACAAAAAGGGCCGCCCCGAAGATTCGGGACGGCCCTTTTTTTCTGCAGTGGTTAACCCGAGGGTTAGACCGAAACCACGTTCTCCGCAGCCGGGCCCTTGGCTCCGTCTACGATGTCGAACTCGACCTTGCCTCCTTCAGGAAGGGTTTTGAAACCCTCTGCCTGAATCGCGCTGTGATGGACGAAGCAGTCTTTGCTACCGTCCTCCGGCGTGATGAAGCCAAAGCCCTTTTGGTCGTTGAACCACTTTACTGTTCCCGTGGTACGCATTCATGCGCTCCTTAGGTTGTGCGAGTCGGAGCCACGATGACGCGTACTTACCGACTGCTGTACATGCGCGGCAACTCCGCGCGTGTTGTGACCATCCTGGTCACAATTGAAGAAGGGCGGCGGCCTCCAAGAACGAAACCCCCGCCCTCATCAGTTTTTCACGCCACAGCTCGGGCGCAACAAACAACACTCGCGGAACCCCCGCACTCCGTCAAGTGGCCGCTCATCGAAATGGGGGTTTACCCCGGACACCCCCACCCAGGAACCTGGAATTCCGTTAGATTACAAGACTGTGACTACTTTTATCTCCAAATCACGATTTGCCGCGGGGCTTCAGTGCAACAAGCTCCTCTGGTGGACGGCCCACGAGCCCGACGCCTCTGAGTTGGTCTTGGATCCGGCTGCTCGGTTCATCATCGACGAGGGGGTACGGGTGGGTGAGGCAGCCAGGGCGCTCTTTCGCGGCGGCGTTACCATCGATCTACCCCACGACCAGATACAGGAACGGGTGGAAGCCACGGCGAGGGCCTTGGCCCGGCGTGAGCCTGCCATCTTCGAGGCCACCTTTGCCGAGGGCGGTGTTGTCGTGGCCGTGGACATTCTGGCCCGGGAGGGTAGGTCCCATACCCTCATCGAGGTCAAATCCTCCACCTCCATTAAACCCCACCACCTGTGGGACGCCGCCGTCCAGGCATTTGCGCTGCGCCGGGCGGGCGTGGACGTGGACGCGGTTGAGATCATGCACCTGAACGATGCATGCCGATTCCCGGATTTGGACGATTTGTTCGTGAGGGAGCCGATTTCCGGCCGGGTCCGAAGCCTGTTCCCGCAAATCTCCGATCTCATCTCGGCGCAGGCCGCTATGTTGGATGGCCCCCTCCCGGAGGTGGAGGTGGGGAAGCACTGCGATGAGCCCCATCAGTGCCCGTTCAAGGCTCGCTGTTGGCCCTCCCTTCCCAAGCATCATGTAGAGACTTTTCACGGCCTACGTCGGGAAAAATCGGCTCAACTCGCCGCCCAAGAACTGACCTTGGTAGATGAGGTGCCAGACTCTTTCACGCTCACCAAGATTCAGGACCGCCAGCGGCGAGCCGTGACCAGCGGGGAGCTTCAGTTAGACGGCGACCTGGCTGGGGCTCTGGCCCCTTTCAAGGGACGGGTGGCCTATTTGGACTTCGAGACTGTTGGGCCCGCGATCCCTATGTGGGAAGGTTTCGGCCCCTGGCAGCCCCATCCGATCCAGTTCAGCTGCCACATCGCCTCAGGTGACCGAACCCTGGAGCATGTGGAATGGTTGGCTGACGGGCCCGACGACTCCAGAGCCATCATGGCACAGGCCCTGATGGAAACCCTGGAGGATGTGGATGTGGTGGTAGCGTACAACATGGCGTTCGAAAAGAAATGCCTGGAGATGATCGCTGCCGCTGTCCCGGACCAGGCCGTTGGGATCCAGGCCATCACCTCCAAGCTCCATGATCTTCTTCCCGTTGTGCGGGACCACGTGTACCACCCCGATTTTCTGGGGAGCTTCAGCCTGAAAGCCGTGCTACCGGCTTTGGTTCCCGGCCTCAGCAATGACGCACTCAAAGTCTCGAAGGGACAGACGGCCAGCGCCCTTATCCACCGCCTTCTGTTCCGGGGAGAGCCCCGAAAACCCGCTCAACGCAAAACCCTGCGGAAAAAGCTCCTGGACTACTGCGCCATGGATACCCTGGCGCTGGTGCGCCTAAAGGGCCGATTGGACGAGCTGGCAGAAACCCAGGCGTAGGAAACATCTAGAGGGCTTCCTCCAGATCTTTGCCCGGAGCTCAGAACCTTACCAGGTAGGTCACTTTCGCCACCAGGCCGCGGTTGGAAAGGTCCCAGAGCTCCTCTTCTACCCCCCGCCGTTCCGTTAACACGATGAAGAGGTCGCTTCCGGGTCGGTGGATGAAGTTGAGACGGAGATTGGCGGAAAAGTCTCTATTCAGGCTGTTGTACTGAATCAGGCCGTTGGTGGTCAGCTTCGTGGAGAACGCGTACCCGAGGCGGAGGGAAGTGATGTTGGCCGTGAAATCCCCGTTGGGAAGTTCCACACGATTCCATTCATGAGCCACTTCCATGGAGATCTGAGGCGAGGGTGAGGCCGCCAGGCTGGTTTCTGCCCTCCAATGGTCCCCGCCGTAGAACTTTTCCCAGCTTCCGTGGAACTCACCCACCAGGGCCCGGTGGCCGCTGGTGTTGATGATGAGCCGGGCTTCGGCAGCGTCATAGAGGCCCTCATCGATTGGAATGGAATCGGCCAGCTCGAAGGCATCGTCCAAACGGGTCTCACCCATTCCGATCTTCGCCCCGATGAACTCTCCCGACTCCGAATCGATGCCGAAGAAGGTGCCGGCCTCCCAGTCTTGCATCCGTCCGTCAGTGGCTGAGATGTGGGACCCTTCCAGGCGGACGTCGACAACGCGAATCCCCCACCGCCCGGGCCGGGGGGAGAACCGGACCTCGGCGTCTGTCTTCCGAATGTCGGTTCTGAGGATGAACCCCAGGTCGGCCTGGGCGTCCGGATCGATGGTGAGGTGGCTGAGGGAAGCACCGATGAAATCGGTCTCGTATTCGACGGCCGCGGCATACGTGTTGCCCTCTCCGCCGAGCTCTGAGGTGAAGCTCCGGGTAAAGAACCCCTTCATGTTCAGAGTTGGACGAACCCAGAAGGAACCATCTACTGCAACCACGGTGTTGGAGGTTCGTTTGTCCCGGCGATCCGTAACCATCCACCCCAGGAAATTGTTTTCTCCAATGTCCCGTTTTACGCGAGCTACAGAATAGTTGGTGCGGGGCTCATCTCCCGACTCCCCGGTGACCACATTCATGAGGCCGACTGTCTGCCCCGCCACCCGTCCCGTGAGTCTGGCTCCGCCGAGGATAGGGATCGGGCCATCGTCTCCGATGCCGATCTTTCGGGAGAAGAAGAGCCTATAGGGAGGTGGTCCGAAGCCTCCGTCAGCCCCCATCTCGAAGACACCCGAGTTCTCCAAGAAGAAATCACGTTTCTCGGGGTAGAAGAGGGAGAATCGGGTGAGGTTGACCTGTTCGTCGTCGACCTCCACCTGGGCGAAATCGGTGTTCAGGGTGAGATCCAGAACCAACCCAGGGCGGATTTCGGATTTCAGATCCAGCCCGAAATCCGCCTCCCGGTCCACAGGAGTGGCCCCATCTTCGGTGAGCTCCTGGCGGATCCCTCCGAGGGCGAACGGTTTGACCTCCACGTTTAACCCGGGCTCGGGAAGGCCATCCATTCCTGTCAGGTGCCCGGCTCGGCTCACCCGCGGAAAACCCTCATTGTCCCGGGACCATGATTGCCAGAGGACCATCTCGTTCTTCCGGCGAATGGTCCGGGAGACGTTGAAGCCCCAGGGCTCACCCTCACCCTCTTCCGGGTAACGGAGGGTCCGGAAGGGGATGGCGAACTCCGCCGACCATCCGTCGGGTCCCCGGGTCGCAGCCACCTCCCACACCGCCCTCCAATCCACATTCACTTCGGCACCCTCGTCGGTGATCAGGGCGTCGAACTCGGCTCCGTTGGGGTTTGTGGCGAAGACGAAGGCGTTGCGGCTGTCGTGAAACGGGTCGAAGAGAATCGCGATGGCATCGTCTCCCGCAAACTCGAGGCCATCGTGCTCCACTTCCATCACCCGGTCTCGCTGAAGGATTCGGCCCACGATCCGGTCCGGCTCCCTGTCCCGTGCGAGTATTCCCACGTAGAGGGTGGCATGGTCCAGGACCAGGCGAATCTCTGTAGCCTCTGTCGCTGGGGCCCCTTCTTCAGGCTCCTGCTGCCTCAAGTCGGTGATGACCGGAGCGCTTTCCCAGAAAGCCTCAGACAGAAGGCCGTCCAACCTGACCGCTTCCGATTGGTCCTGGGTAAGGCGGAGAGCCTGGACTGCGTCACTTCCCGGCTGTTGGGCGTCGAGAGGGGTGGCGGCAAGAAGGAGGAATAGTAGAAAGGGAATAGCTATTCGCATATTCGGCAGGCACCACTAGGGTTTTGTGGTTCGCGATCCAGGGGATCATGTCCAGGGACACTCCCCAAGCAGGAAGTGTTACTACGGATCGGCCCGTTTTGCGAGGTCAGGCATGAGACTGCATTTGCGCAGGGGTGGGACTCGGGGGTAGGCTGCGGGAGGGTTCGGTCCCTGGAGGAATCGGGCGGCGAACCATCGAGGCGCAAACCCACTTCCTCATTACTTGCCACCATGAGCCATCTCTCTGACGCCCAGGTCACGGAACTCCGATCCGAGCTCCTGAAACAGCTCTCGAAGCTCGAGAAGAGCATGACGGTGACGGACGAAGCGTTAAAAACCGTGGAACTCGATCAAACCGCCGTGGGGCGACTCTCCCGGATGGACTCCCTTCAGAACCAAGGAATTGCCAAGGGCCTGCGGGAACGAGAGACCGTCAGGCTGGGTCTGATCCGTGACGCGCTACGACGGATGGATGCTGGGGCCTATGGCACCTGCACCCTTTGCGGAAGTGAGGTGGCGTTCGAGCGCCTGATGGTCTTCCCGGAGTCGGCCACCTGCGCGGCTTGCAGTGACTGACCCCGGTAGTGATGGAGGCTGCCGGCCGCCGCATTTTTTAAATCTTCCACCCTACCCGAGCACCTCCTCGTAGACCTGGGCGTATCGACGGGCAATGGCCGTCCAGTCGTATTCGCCCCGGATTAGGGCCATCGCATTGGCGCCACGGCGTTTTCGTTCCACCCCATCCGAGAGCGCCAGCCCCAGCGTTGCCGCCAGGGACTCCAGGTCATCGACTTCGGACAACCAGCCGTTGGCCCCAGGGCCGTCTTCGACCACAAAATCGAGAGGCCCCCCGTATACCTGGCCGAACGGTTCGTTGTAGGAGGGGGCAACCAGGAGATCGGCGAGGTCGAGCCCCTGGGATAGAACGTCGTGCGGCAGCCACCCGCAGAAGAACACATTAGGCAAGTCGAGGGAACGGGCGACCGTATGAGGATGTTCTCCTTCCCACTCACCAGGCATCCCTCCCCAGACCAGTAGGTTGAACGGAGGATCATCGCTGTTGTCGAGTGATTCATTCACTCGCGAGATGGCCCGGACCAACAGGGGAACACGCTTGAAGTCCAGAAAGCGGCCCACGAAGATCGCCAGCGGCTTCAGATCGCCTGATTCACCCTTGAACTTCTCGATCTCGGATCGGCTGTACCGAACGCTTCCAGGAACACCCGACTCGTCCCAACCTTGCGGCTCGTCCACCAGGATCTTCTGCAGGAAACTCAGTTTCTCCCCGGAGGACCAACCAAGGGGCTGGAAGAGAGATGTGTCTACGCCATTCGGGATCGTGGTGATGTGTCTTTCTTCAATCCCGAAGCGTGCGATCCCTCGTTCTCGGATGTCCGGGCTGATGGCTGCGAAGTGATCCGAAATCTGCACGCCCTCGGCGAGCATCCGTCGCCCTACATGGTCCAACTCCGGTGGACCGCCGGATTCACCGGCCAGCTCTTCGAGACGCTCCAGCATCTTGATCTCCGTCCCATGCAGCTGGGTGATCTTGGGTACGGAGGGGAAGACATGGGCAGCGGCTGCATGGGCGTGAGTGAGGTGGTGGAGGTGGAGAATGTCGGGATGGAACCGTTCCTTCACGCCTTCGAAAACCCTGGTCCAACAACGTACCAGTCCTTCGTGCTCGGGGCCCGTGACCTTGTAGAACACCCGGTCGGGTACGCCAGGTTTGTCTTCATAACTCGGGTGGAAGGGGATCCCCCACTTTTCCGATAGCGGATCCTCACCGCGTTCGAACCCACGCCACGCATCGGTATAGTCGACCAAAGTCAGGGGGATTCCCTCAAAGAACAGCTCAGCGTCGTGATGCGGGTCCCCGTCACGCAGCGTGCCAGTGATCAAATGAACGTCATGGCCCAGGGCCAAAAGGGCGCGGGACAGATAGCGGGCCACCTGCGCGCTCCCGCCCCGAGGATAAAAAATGAGGGTCATCAGGATTTTCATGATGGTCTACATCATACGGCTTCTCGAGCCGACCAGCACAGACTCAGTTTGGGGCAGTGGGGGGCAGACCATCCCTTACCTGCCTTTCTAACCCGATCAAACCTCTTCAGATTGGCACGAAGCCAGGAGACGGATTGGTACGAAGCCAGGCCCCGGGCGTGAAAGGGGTGAGTGCACGGCCAAGGCTGCTACGCCATAGGAGAAGGAAGATGTCCCTTGGGCATTTGCGACTTGGAGCTGTCCTGGTAACCCTCGGCTTTCTCATTGCCTGCGACGACAATCCAACGGCGTCGCAATCCATAGAGGTCACTCCGACCCCCGACCTCGAGGGATTCCCAGCCGAGCTGGACGCCCTCCGGGTACAGCTGAAGATACCCGGGATGTCGGCGGCCATCGCCGAGAATGGTCAGGTCGTCTGGGCGACAGGTTTCGGTCGCGCCACGGTAGAGACGGGTCGGGCTGCCACCAGTGCAACCCCCTTTCACCTGGCGTCCCTCACCAAACCATTCGCGGCTACGATCCTCATGCAGTTGGTGGAGGAAGGTCTCTTGGAACTCGAAGACCTCGTGTCCGACTACGGGGTGAGCTTTGTCGGGTCCGGAAATGTCCGGGTTCGACACCTCCTTACCCATACCTCAGAGGGAATCCCGGGAACGAGCTACCGGTACAACGGGAATCGGTTTGGGTATCTGGACCTGGTGATCCAATCGGCCTCGGGCCGGTCTTTCGCAGAGCTCCTGGTTGAGCGGATCCTGGAACCCCTCGGGCTCCATGACACGGCTCCAAACCCGAGAAAGCAGGCGGATTTTGCCCTCACCGGTCTGAACCGGGACGACTTCATGACGAGGATGGCTGCCGGATACGAAGTGAAGGGCACGCAGGTCATACCCAAACAACACCCCGACCATTTTGGCACTGCGGCAGGTCTCGTGGCCTCGGCCCGGGACGTGGCGTCCTTCTCCATGGCCATAGACGAGGGACAGTTCCTTTCCCCGGAAACGTGGTCGTCGGTTTTTACTCCGGCAACTTCCAACTCCGGAGAAACGCTCCCCTACGGGCTGGGTTGGTTTATCCAGGAATACCAGGGGGCTGACCTCCAGTGGCACTATGGCTACTGGACCACCAACTCCTCGTTGATTGTGAGGGCGCCCGAGAAAGGCCTGACCTTTATCGTCCTGGCGAACACCCAGACCCTGAGCTCGCCCTTCGGTCTCGGCGGAGACAACAACGTCATGAGGTCGACCGTGGCGCAGCTCTTCGTGAACGCCTTCGTCCTCGGGGACGATCCCCTGCCCGGGGGGGGTAGGCCAGGTGCTCCACCGAGGAGGGTAATCCCAGGGAGGCCTCCCTGCCATCACCTCCCGCCTACCGGACCTCGAAGGTGAGGGTGGCCCACTTGGACTCGTAGTCGATCCCGGTCATGGCGATCTTCTGCATGTTGATGAACTTGACGTACCAGCGTCCGGGTTCATCGATCCTGAACCGCACCACTCCGTCGGCGTCGGTACGAGCAGAACGCTCCGATATCAGTCCCTGGGGCCCATCCCCACCCGCCAGAACCAGCTGATTGGGCACGGATCTCCCATCGACGAGCGCCCGGAACGCGACCTCCTCACCGACGGAGCCCTCGTAGGGGTTTGTGACCGGGACGAGCTCGGCCGGGTGCCCAAACGCTACATCCAGGCCTCCACTTCGACGATCACCGACTTGAAACACGGCCTTCACATGCTTCGAGTACTGCTCGACGACGTCCTTTTCGAGCTCTCCATCAGTCTCCCGCTGTTCGAGGACGTCTGGGATCCCGTCGTGCGCCAGGTACTCGTTGAAATCGGCCGCGGCCAACTCGAGGTCTCGCGGGAGTGTGGATACACCTAGCACGTAGGTTCCGGGGGCACCGGTGCGCAGGCCGAGGAAGGTGGTGTCCCCATCGGCATTCCAGCTGCTGGTCCCTATTTCCCGTCGGCCACCTTCGTTGACCAGCGAGACGTCTGCGACTCGGTCGGGCGTGATGGAGTTCTCGCTCAGCACGAACGTTCCGTTGATGATGGGTATTCGAACCGGGGTAGCCGGCGGAAGGAAGTACGAATCCATCTTGATGAACAGGTCATGGGCGGCTATCCCCGTGACCAGAACCGCAAGACAGACCACCGGTGCCAGGGCGGATAGCGTTCGGCGCATGATGGCTTCCTCAACATTCTTGAGAATCGGGTGAGTATTTTTGGATGCCCCAATTCTAGGTCCCAGGTTCGGAGATGACGACCTCCTCGCGAAACAAACCGACCCCCCCGGTCCTATTGAACCGGGAGGGTCGTTGCGGGTGACCGGCAACTACTCTGCCCGAAAGGCCTCCACCGGATCCACCCTCAAGGCACGCCAGGCGGGGATCACACATGCACCCAGCGCCAACAGAATGAAGAGGCCGGTTACCCCGATGTAGGTTGTGGCATCCGTGGCACTGACCTGGAACAGCATCCCCTCCACCAGGCGTGTGGCTCCCAGTGCTCCGGCGATGCCCAGAATCGATCCGACGCCCACCAGGATCATGCCCCGCGTAATCACCAACCTGAGGACCTTCCCGCCCGTAGCGCCCAGGGCAACCCGGATCCCGATCTCGTGGACCCTCCGAGTGACGAAGTAGGCCAGGACTCCGTAAAGACCCAAAGCCGCCAGGGCGATGGCAACAGCGGCGAACATTCCGAGCACCGTTGTGATGGCCCGGGCACTGGAGATGGAGCTGGCGACGGCGGTCTCCATGGTTTGGGCCTCACTCAAGACCATGTCCCTGTCCAACTCCCAGAGCCGTTCCTGAATGGTCCTGAAGAGGTTCATGGGATCGTCCCCGGTGGCGACGGCGAGGCGCATGGTACCCCAAGGCCATTGGGCGTAGGGGAAGAACATGGCGGGCCTGGGATTCCCGCTGAGAGAGGAGAGCTGATGATCCTCCACTACTCCCACCACCTCGAAGAGGCCGGGCTCATCACTTCCGACGTCCACGGCCACCTGCCTCCCGAGAGCCCGTTCTTCAGGGAAGACCAGCTCGGCGGTTCTTCGGCTCAGGACGATAACCGCCGGTGCGTCGGCCAGGTCGGAGGCGCTCAGGGTCCGGCCCTCCACGAGGGGGATCTCCATGGTCTCGAAGTACCCTGGCAGAACGATCCGCCGATCCGCCCAGGGTGCTGCGGTATTGGTTTCGGGAGGCCTCTCCGGTGCCCAGATCGCCACGTTTCCCGATGGCTGGAGGATCGGAAGTTGATTGATCATGGCCACCGACTCGACCCCTGGAAGCGCCTCTATGCTCTCCCTGAGGGACCCGAAGAACTGGACTCGCTCCTCGACCTCCGTGAACCTGTCCATCGGGAGGGCAACGGTCCCGGTCAGCAGGTTCTCCACGCGGAACCCTGGATCCACCCCGCGGAGTCGGGCAAAACTCCTGAGCAGGAGGCCGGATCCCACCAGTAGGACAAGTGATAGCGCCACCTGGAGGACCACCAATCCGCTCCGGAACCGCATGCCCCCTCCGGAGGTCGAACCTCTCGAACCCTCCTTCAGGTCCTCCGCGGGATCCGCTCTGGAGGTCATGATCGAGGGGAAGATGCCGAATAGCAGGACGGTGCCGAGGGAGAGGATCAGGGCGGTGCCCAGCATCGTGGTCGAAAGTCCGACTTCCCCGAGCCCCAGGAGGTCCATGGAGACGAACCCCAGGATGAGGTCCTGGAGCCACACGGC
>JBDHGR010000237.1:0-10462 GCA_039589815.1 Gemmatimonadota bacterium
ATCCCCTCATGAAAACCTCTTCACCGAGGAGATTCCTTAGGGTCACCAACAGGGTCGCGGGTTTTTGATAGGACGCGGTACCACCGGCCGGGCCGGGTTCATAGTAGTCATGGTGGCGCATCATGCTCTGTTCCAATTCAGCCCGGGCAACCTGGAGATAGGCCTCCATATCGGCGGAGTCCTGGTTCTCCAGATCCGGCCAGTAATCCGGTTCGGTCTGGTTTTCCAGGAAGCTCGTGGAACCCTCGTCCATCCAGGCGTGCCGCTTCTCGTTGGATCCCACGATCATGGGGACCCACATGTGAGCCAGCTCGTGGGCAGTCACGGAGTAGAGGTTGAACGCTCCTCGGCCCTCATAGCCCCCCATGAGGGTGAACATGGGGAACTCCATGCCGCCTCCGATGATGTCTACGCCTTCCACAGACGTCATGTGAGGCCAAGGGTAGGAGAATCCCGTGAACCGGGACTCATACTCGATGGAATGTTTCGCGTAGAGAGCCTGTTCGGACCAGAGTGGGGCCCGATAGTCACGCCAGAAGGAGTGGATGGCCACCCGGTCGTCCGCACCGTCCCCATCTCGATCGGGCACCAGGGAACTGGTCCCGGTCCATAGTTGAACGTTGGAGGTCGTCCAGGTGAAATCCCGAACGTTCTCGGCTGCGAATCGGTAGGTGAGGGCCCCGGACCTGGAAAACTCCGTCACCCTCCCGTTATCGAGATCCTCACGGGTGGCGATCTGCACCATGGTATCGGCTTGGAGTGCGGCGGCCATACGGGCCCGAGTTTGTGACGTGTAGACCTCTTCGGCGTTCTGAAGGTCCCCAGTAGCCATGAGGGTCCAGCCGTCGGGCACGGTCAGACTCACACGGTAATCTCCATACCCTTCATAGAACTCGGCCCCCTGGTAAGGCTCGGCGTCCCAGCCCCTGAGGTCGTCGAATACGGCGATCTTCGGGAACCAGTATGCAAGGAAGTACATCTCCCGGTCGCTATGGCCCATGCGGCCACCCCCATTCTGCGGAACCATGAAGCTCCACTCGATCTCCAGCTCGACCGTCCCACCGGCCGGCACCGCTTCAGGAAGCCGGATACTCATCACGCCCCCGTTCTCCACGTACCCAGGAGTTGCCGGGCTCTGGGCTGGCAGGAGATCCTCCCCCTGAGCCTTTACCCTCTCCAGTCGAATGCCTCCGGTGATCTCGGTAGGCCGGCTTCTCGCCACCCCCTCGGCATGGAGGTTCTGGTGGAGGAAAAGGCCGAGGGTTGGCAGAATCACCGGCGATCGATTGTGGAACCGAACGGTCTCGGTGCCGGAAAGGAGCCCAGATGCCGGATCGAGCCGGGCATCGATGTCGTAGTCCGAGTAGACCTGCCAATAGTTGGGGCCAGGGCTTCCGTCAGGACTTCTCGTACCTCGTTCCAAAGCTGCCCGGAAGAACGGTGGGGGTACTACGGGCCCAGGGATGGGGCGCTGAGGCGTGACGGACTGCTGGGCCAGAGCCGAAGCGTCGGGGGATGCGATCCCCTCGGCGAGAAGGACGATAAGGAAGAGCAGAGACACGAAGGGACGCGTGACCGGATTCATTGGACCTTCCAGCTGTGATGGAGTTAAGTCGCTATGTAGATATTCACGGGGGGCTACTACCCCCGGAGATGGGAGAAGGTGTCGAGAATGGCGTTCAAGGCGGATTCCGGGGTCTGGGTCTCACCCTCAAACCCCTCGCACCACCCCCACCAGCTCATCAACTTCTTCCACGGTGTTGTAGTAGTGGACCGAGGCCCGAATCATGGAATCCAAACCCCTTGATTCCATGTCGATACGGGTCGAGGAGAGGGACGTGACGCTGACATTGATCTGTCTGCTGGCCAGAGTCTCCTTCAGAGCCGATGCAGAAGCCCGTTCATGGGTGAACGTCACGATTCCGCATCGGTCCTGACCCAGGTCCCGGACTTTCACTCCGGGCACCACTTCCAACGAAACCCTGAGGTAGGCCGCCAGCTGGGTCACACGTGCTTGGATGGCTTCGATCCCCCATTCCAGCGCATAGTCCACCGCCACGCCGAGGCCGATCTGACCGGCGACATAGGACTCCCAGTTTTCGAACCGCCGGGCTGTGGGATCGATCTCGTACTCGTCGAGGCTCGTCCAGGTGGCGGCGTGGAGATCGAGGAGAGGTGGTTCCAGGCGGGAGATCATCTCCCTCCTGACATAGAGGAAGCCCGTGCCGCGGGGGCCTCGGAGAAACTTCCTCCCCGTAACCGAGAGCATGTCACACCCGATCCTCTCCACATCGAGCGGCCATTGGCCCGCCGATTGGCAGGCATCCAACAAGAAGGGCACGCCAGCCTCCCGGGTCAGGGCTCCGATCTCCTCGGCCGGGTTAACGAGGCCGCCATTCGTGGGAACATGCGTGATCCCTACCAGCCCCACCCTTCCCCTCCCCAGCATCTGCCGGAGGGCGTCCACCGAGACCTGGCCGTGACCGTCGTTGGGAATCACCTCGATCACGGCCCCCGTGTCCTCCGCCACCTGCAGGTAGGCGATGTAATTACTGGCATATTCGGCTTCGCAGGTGAGGATCCGTTCTCCAGGCTCGAAAGACATGGCATAAAAGGCCATGTCCCAGGCCCGAGTGGCATTCTCCACCAGGGCCACCTCGTCGGGAGAGCAGTTCAACAGAGCGGAAACCGCCTCGTACGTTCGGTCCCGCCCGGCCCGAGCTTGATCGGCGGCCTCATACCCTCCAATGCGAGCTTCCAGCTCGAGATGGCCCACCACTGCGTCCAGGACGGGCGTAGGAGGAAGAGAAGACCCGGCGTTGTTGAAGTGGGTCACGACTTCGCATCCGGGTGTCTCCCGCCGGGCCCGGACGACATCGATCTCCGCGGTGGGCACCGCCCCCCTTCCGACCCCAGGAGTGGTGGATCCTCCGCCCCTGGCTTCGGCACCACCCGACGCCAACCCGCCCATGTCTTTCGATCCGAAGCCTGAGATCATTCCAACCCCCATCATTCCCATGGTTTTGTTGAACGAGCGCCGATCCATGTCGAAACCTGCCTGTTCTCAGGAGCTGATGGACTGATCCTCCTCATGAACCCCCGCCGCCACCGGGCCTCACTCAACCTGTTTGAGAACCACCAGACGATCTCCGAGGTCAAGCTCTTTTCGGTATCCGAGAAGATGAAGTACCTCGAGGGTAAACCATCGAGCCATCCGCCGGTTCACGACCAATCCGCCGCCATCCCCGGGGTCACGGCGAATCCCGGGCAGCCAATGCAAAAAGGCGTCCACGCGAGATCGGCGAAGCACCTCCGACAGAGTAAGCCAGAACGGATGGAACTCTTTGACGAGGAAGAACCCGTCCTCGCCCTGGGTCTGGTAGAGGGGCATGAGGAGGCGGCCTCCCCCGGGGGACCGAACGGGGCCATTCCGGTCACGAGCAAGGATCTCGCCCTCTCCAACCCGCTGAAAGCTCCTGAGGCCAGGAAGCATCTTGAAGCCATTTCCGGTTGCGATCGGATGCCGGTACCTCAGTTCCAAAGCCTTCGGCAACTCCTCGGTCTCGGCCAGGAGGCGATCCCGGCCTTCCCGGACCTCGGGGAATGCCGATCCGTCGATCAATCCCGCTTGCGCGAGGGCAATCCAAATACCCGCCTCAGAGGCTTCAATCGAAGCAGGGTTGTCATGCTTTCCCCCCTCGAAGACGATCCCCGGAACCCCCCGGTTCGCCAGGTAACCCAAAAGGGTCCCGTGGGCGAACTTGCGGCTCCGGAGGGAATCCATGACGGTGGAGAAAGGCTCCCCGGGACCCGAAGTGGTGTGGAGGTCGAGAAGATACACGGGGCCCCGGGCATCTTTCATGATCCCATCGATGGCATCGAGGAGATCGAGCTGCTCCATGTCTTCCGAGTGGGCGCCGGAGCCCGCCTCCTGTGCCGTACTGATGCCGACCGATGTCCAGGATCGGTTCAGGTCCCTGGAAAGGTACCGACGTCCTTCAGCAAGCGCCGCCCGGTTTCCAGCCAAACCCACGAACTCCCCGAACATTTCTGCTCCCCGCCACTCCAACTCCTCCAGAACCCGGGTCAGGGCCAGGACCCCAGCCGGCTCATTCCCGTGAAGGCCGCCAATGCCGATGAGAGTGGGGCCGGGGTGCGGACCCCTGACCCTGCCTAGGATCCGGTCCACATCAGGCAGAGGTCCAAGGAGGGTATCTGCTTCAGATGCCAAGGAGGGTTACTCCTGCCCCAGCTTTTCGTTGAGGAGTTGATAGGCTATGGGTAGGAACTCCCGTTCGCTGACCATCCCGACCAGGCGATCCTCTTTCACGACGGGCAAGCAGGATAACCCTTTCTCCCTCATGAGCTCGATGGCATCCACGGTGAGGGTGTCAGGGGAAACAGTGACCGGGTCCGAAACCATGACTTCCCTGACCTGGACATCCTGGGGAATCCCCTTCCCCGGGCTCTCCGCCATCATCCGCAGGATTCCCCGGTAGGTGAGCAGGCCCACAAGCCGGTGGCGCTCATCCTCCACCAGCACGTGACGAATCTGTTTCCGATCCATCAGGAACGCGGCCATCTCCACCAGCTCGTCCTCACCTACTGTGAACAGGGTCCGGTTCATGTACTGACCAACCCTCAGGAAAGTCTGTTGCCAACCCCCGGCTTCCGTAAGGGTCGCCGGTTCCCATTCGTGGACGGGAAGCCCCTCCTTCTGCAAACGGAGGGCGGTGGCAGCGATGGCGGCCAAACGTTCGGATCGGGTACCCTTCCCTTTCAGGTTTGCCACCGATCGTAGGGCCCAAACCGTTCCATTCTGCCCGGATGCCACCCGATCCCGGATGACGCCCAGGTACTTCCCGACATCGTCTTCATCCACCCCGGCCGAGACCAGGCTTCTCTCGGCGATGGGAAGGAGGCGGTCCAGGATGAGGGTTCGGGCGTCGATGGCCTCTCCGTCGAACCACTCGAACCCGGCGTTCAGTCCAAGGCGGGCCGCGGCGATGAAGTTCGACCTCGCTTCGTCGAAGTCCATCCGCTGCGTCACGTCGCCGAACTCCTCCGGTACCCCCAGGACCAGACCAGCCCAAAAGGCCCCATTCGCGACCTCGTCCAGCACCGTCGGCCCGGACGGCAGAACACGGGACTCGATTCGCAGGTGGGGCTCTCCGCCCATGACTCCGTAACAAGGACGGTTCCACCGATAAACGGTCCCGTTGAAGAACTGGAGAGCTTTCAGACTGGGGACTCCCCCCTCCGCCAGGGTAGCCAGCGGGTCTTCCTCGACTTCGCCGGCCAGGAGGACCCGGAAGCGGGCGATGTCCTCCTGGAACAGCTCCACCACCGAACCCTCCACCCAATGTTCTCCGAAGCGCACCCTGGGGAGCATCTCCCGCTGGTGGACAGAGGTGTCTCGCGTATCGAGGGACTGCTGGAAGAGTGCGATCCGGGTTTCGGCCCAGAGACGCTTCCCGAAGAGAATGGGAGAGTTGGCCGCAGCCGCCAGCACCGGGGCCAGCACCGCCTGTGCCGCGTTGTAGAACGGCGCGAATTCCTCGGCCGACACCTGCAGGTGGAACTGGCAGCTGGCGTTACAGGCCTCCAACATCACCGAGTCATGTTGGACGTGAAGCTCGTCCCACCCCACGACCTTCAGGTCATACGGCGTGCCGCCTCGCATGCGGTTCAGGGCATCATTCAGGGCGTAGTACCGCGGAATGGGGGTGATGTTTTCGAGGGTCAGATCGGCCTTGGCCAGAGTCGGGAGGATTCCGGTCAGGAGCACGTCGGCCCCTTCCTCCGCGGCGGCTCCTCGGACCTTGTCCAGGAGAGTTTCGATCTCCAACTGGACCGTTTGAAAACAAGCCCCGTCCAGGGGTACGGGATCGAGGTTCATCTCCAGATTGAACCGTGCCAACTCGTGAGTGAATGCCTCATCCCCCAACCGCGCCAGTACCTCCGGGGCGACGGAGGCCGGGTGGAAGCTCTTATCCACAAGAAAGGCCTCTTGCTCGGCGCCGAGCCGGCGGACTCCCGACTCGATCATACCCCGGGCAAGGACTTCCTCCAGAGCCTGGAGGTCGGCCAGCAGGGCTTTGGTGAAGGACCGGATTGCGTCCCGGTCTTTTTCCGGCACGGCCGTGTCGCTCATGCTCGAAATGGGATTCAGGGAATGTCGATGAAAGCCGAGGGCGGAACCAGAAACCGGAAGGGATGTCTCCCAAAGGCTTCGCAAAGCTGCCCAACCGCCGTTCGATTGTGTCCAGAATCGCCCAATGACGTGTATTTGTCTAGGGTTTCTCCGAGCTAACTCGGCCGAAATAAGCAAACGGCCACCGCGGTTTTGAGGTGGCCGTGTTCCCACGAGATTCCCCTGGCCCCGGAGCGTTCTTCCCCAGGGGACGTCAATGACCTTTGGTAGACGCACCCTCCGATCCGCATGCGACACAGAACCGCCAGGTGTGGTCGAGTTCCTCGCCGCATGCCGGACACGGAACCAGAGTCACGGCCTTACCACAAGAAGGACAGAACTTCACCCTGTCTTCCTGGGGCATAGC
Organism: Gemmatimonadota bacterium; assembly: GCA_039589815.1. Lineage (GTDB taxonomy): Bacteria > Gemmatimonadota > Gemmatimonadetes > Longimicrobiales > Gaopeijiaceae > JABDNZ01. The sequence goes on from JBDHGR010000237.1 coordinate 6,561, forward strand.
TCCCTTGCACCATGCACAGGCCTCGGATGGGGGGAATCCCTCCACCTTCGTCGGCACGAGAGGCATCTCCACCTTGTCCGGATTGAGGCGAACGTCGGCGGCTGGAAAATCCCGATAGATCCCCATGTCGGGATTCGCGGATTCGAGCTCGTCCCTGATTCTTCTCCGGGTGGTAGTCGATTCCACCGTCAGAAAATCTCCGTGTCCGGCCAGGAGGCGGAGGAGAGCGTGCTCATACTCGGGCATTGTATGGACGCCTAGCTCTTCGCGTCGGCTCTGAAAGGGAACGAGGTTGTGGAAGATATCGGCCACGGTGAGGGAAGCGCTGAGGTCCCAGGGAGCTCTGGAGCCGAACTCACGTACCAGAATCTGATGAAATCGGCTAAGCACTTCCTGTTGGTCGAGGCCCATTGCACATCTCCTCCCACATGTGTGGTTGCCCTTGGATTTTTTCGTGGAGCGTAATAGTGCCATCCACCCCCGGGGTTCCGCAATGGACAGAGGCGGCATCGGAAGACTAAGGCCTTGGTTAGGGAAAAAAGGAGAGGCGGCTGGTCCGAACCGATGCGCTCCGCGCCGAGTTCGGCGTGGGAAACGAGCTGCACCCGCAAGGGGTTCGTCCTGGCGGTACTTGAAGAATCTCGACGCTCATTCACGCCTGCTCAGAATCGATGGGGTCTGGCACAGATTTGAGCACAAAGAAGGCGCAGCCCTCCGCTGAGGGGCGAGGAGGGTGTTCCAGCGACCGGCTCTTGGGAACACCTCCAACAATTGATGTGGGGGGAGCATAGAAAAAGAGGAAGGGGCGACTCGAGGCCGCCCCTCCCCATGGCATGAACCCTAGAGGGTCATCAGCGAGACTGGACGCCTGGGAGGCTAGTGTCCTGGATGTCCTCCGCGGGTGCAAGCTCCTCCGATTTCGGTTGTGGAAAGAGGATAGAACCGCATCTGAGTGTTCCGCATCCCGTTGTTGTCCACGTGCCAGAAATAGTCCTCCCCCAGGTCGCTGAACAGGGGAACCAGTTGGAGGTTCGTACCGTCGCCAGTGTCGGTATCCGCGCACACCTGCAGGAGATCCCGACTTACGTCTCTGAATTTGTTGTTCTTGGTCAGGTTCTGCACCAACTCCCCGGCGTAGCACCAGACGGACGCCGTCTCGAACTCGGTGAAACAGCTCTGGAAAGAGATGTTCCCCTTCCCTGCAACCGGTCGGATCCATACCGAGTAGGCGAGTCTTCCAGACCCATCGTCCGGATCGGGGAGCTGGAAGCTCGCTTCACCGTCGGTTCCGTTTGGATCGATCACCTGGTAGTCCCCCTCGCGGAGCATGATGTCGACCTTGCCCTCAAAGGGGATGAAGATGCGATGACCGTTGTCGTGAGGACCGGGTCCATCCCAGGACATGGCCTTCTCTTTCGACATCCCGATCAGGTTGAGGTTGAAGTGCCATCCACTGGGTGTGCCGTTACCGGTTTGGTCTTTGGCGAAGTTGGCGACGACATCAGGTGCGTCCAATGTGGGGGTCGCGATACCGTCGTTGCACGCCATGGATCCAAACGAGAGCAGCCCCACGGCAAGAAGAGCAGTTCCGGTCGTGAAAGACTTCATGCTTCTCCTCCATCAGGGGGTTTCGAACCAAAAAACTCCGGGCAGGTAAGGGGGCAGGAAATGACGGAAAGTAAGGAAGATACAGCAAGTTCTAGGCCGAGAGTTCCCCGCGAATCCTGATCAGGAGTCGGAGTTCTGACCCATCCAGAGGGTGTGGCCGGGAATGCGGCCCAAACGGCCCATCACCGCATTCCCCTCCATGACATTCGCCCATCAGCAACGGCTGATCTCAGTGGCGAAAGTTGGCTACATTTTGCCGGCTGGCGGCAAGAATGGAAGGTCCTGCTTGCCCGTGGAGCCCTCGTCCATTCTCCCACAACGGCTCCAAGCCCAGGACGATACCGTGGCGATTCCAACGGGGGTGTTCGGAGATTCTCGACGGAGGATCGTCATCGTCTGCGGAGCTCTTCGAGCACCTCAGGAGTGAACGGGTTTCTCCCCTCATGAAGGGCATCAATCCAGTCCTGGATTTCTGAACGTTGGATCTCGTTTCCTGCCCCGGCTGCCCATGCCTCCAGGTCCGCTATGGCTCCCGCAGTATCCCCAGCCAGTGCCCGCGCTATCCCACGGCTTCCGCGGATCCGTCGGGCGTTCGGGCTCCGCGCCACTGCCTCATCACACGTTGTCATGACCTCATCGGCCAATCCCCACACGGCACCGTTCCAGCAGAGGTTCCCCAATGCCGCTGGGGGCACGGTGATCTCTGGCTCGAGGCGTTGAGCCTCCGCATAGGCATCGATCGCCTCCGCGATGTCGCCCAGTACGGCGAGATTCGCCCCTGCGTCCAACAAAGCAAGAGCATCAAGAAGTGGTGCGATCTCACCGGCCCGCGCCTCGCCAGCCAAATGCCGGTGAATGAAGGCCAACGCACGGTTATGAGCATCAGCGACGAGCTCGGGATCGGCCCCACCAAGTCCGTGGCCACCTCCTGGAAGCGAGATCAGTTCGTGCTGGACACCTTGGCGGGTGAGTTGCTCCGCCATCGCCACGGACTCCTCATGGGGCACGTCGTTGTCCAGCGTGCCATGGAGCATCATGATTGGCGGGTAATCCGGCGTGATGTTGCGGACCGGAGTGTAGGGATCAAGCTCGGATCGCTGGGTAGCAGGGTCAAAACCAGTTACGGCCTTGGTCCAAAGCCCGTTCTGCCGGAAGTATAGGTAAAGAGGGCCACCGGGGCTGTATGCCTCCTCCTCGGTCAGGATCGGCACGGTCGTACGGTAATACTCAGAGGGCTCGGTGTACCACGGCGAGTCGAGAGATCCGTAGCCGTAGTATGCGACGAGAGCCGTGGGCCTGGGTTTTACCCGAATGCCACTTGCCATCGTCAGGTATCCGCCTGCCGAGGCGCCTGCCACCGCCAGCTTGGTTGGATCGGCACCAAACAACATCGGGCCCTCGTGGCGAATCCACGCAAATGCATCCTCGAGATCTTCGATGATAGCCGGCAACGTCACGGTCGGTGCCAGACGGTAGTCGATCGACACCAGAACGAATCCGGCAACTCGGCATAAGTCCACCAGCCGTTGCGGCGGATTCCGACGCGAGCCCATCATCAAGGCCCCCCCATGGATCCAGACCACGATCGGGCGGGCCATGTCGTCGTCGACGCGGTAGACGTCAGCCTGGATCTCCGTGTCGCTCACCGCTTTGTACGTGAAGGTCTTCTGAGTGAAGGTCCCTTCCTGTCCGAAAACGAACCGGGGCACCACGAGCAGGGCGATGCCAACAGTAGCCAGGACCGTCAGCTGGGACGGCAGACGTGGTCGCGATCTCATTAGAATGCCCTTTCCGAGAGAGGGGTTGAAAGCGGGGGCGGTCGCGGGAGGGGGTGGCCCATCAGCGGTCGGGTGCCAGGCGCTCCAGTGCTAGGCGTGCGTCCTCGACCCAGGGTTGGAGCTCGGGATCGGCGTCCTCCCAGGCCTCGACGAAAAACGCGTACTCCTTGGCAGCCTTCCCGTACTCTCCCATCCCCTCGTAGGCCAGGGCCAGAAGGTAGTGCCGGTGGGAGTTAGGGTAGCTCCACTCGGCAAGGTAGGGCACGGCCTCCTCCCAGCGCTCCAGCTCCATGAGGGCGTGGGCCAGGACCGTACGTACCCACGGGCTGGCCTGATAGCGCCGGACCTCTTCGAGCTTCTCGACAGCGGCTTCCGGATCGCCCCGTCGCAAGAGCCCGTAGGCCTCCAGAGCCAGGATGTTGGCTTTCCCCTGCCAACCTGAACCACCGGCATCGACTTCCCGGTTCCAATAATCCCAAAAGGCTTCGACCGTCCTGGCATGCTCGGCCCAGCGCG
>JBDHGR010000238.1:0-6778 GCA_039589815.1 Gemmatimonadota bacterium
GCCCCCCTGCTGGAGTGTCAACCCGGTTGCCCGCCCTTCCTCAACCTGGAAGACCACACTGGCCTCGTCGTCGAAAATGGGGACGAACCGGTGGGAACCCTGCGCCTTCAGGCGGAACTCCCCCTGCCCCGTAGCCTGGGATAGGAGCTGTCCGTCCCGTACAAAAACCGAGAGTTCGAACCCTTCCCGAAGCTCATAAACGCCCTCATAGACGGCCAGCTCTTCGGCGGACAGCTGCAGGTCCTCTACCTCCGGCTCCTCGATCCCAAAGGCCCAGCCAGCGATGGTTTGAGCCAACTGGCCTGGATGGGGCCCCTCGGTGTTGGAGAGAACCACGATGTCCAGATCGGCCTCGGGATAATGGGACAACATTGTGACGAAACCGTTGATCCCTCCCCCGTGGGATACCGAGGGATGGCCTTTGAACTCCCCCACGCCCAGGCCGAAGCCGTACCCGGTCTCGGATCCGTCGTTGAGGGTGAAGGGGGTCGTCATCTGACGGTAGCTCTCGTGGGAAACGACCCGACCCTCCCGAAGGGCCGCCGTCCAGGAGAGGAGGTCCGGCACGGTGCTGCACAAAGCGCCGGCGGCCCCCGGTTGGTTCATGGACAGGTAGGCATCGTTCACCAACTCCCCGTCCGACCGTTCGTATCCTTCGGCCCGACCCGGAATGATGGGCCGCTCATCGCAATAACTGGAGCCATCGAGACCCAGGGCGTCGAAAATGTGGGCGTCCAGGTATTCCCTATAGGTCTCGCCGCTGGCCTTTTCGATGATCATTCCCAACAGGTAGAAGCCCGAGTTGTTATAGAGGAACTTCTCGCCGGGGGCGAAATCGAAGGGTTCGTCTTTGAAAAGCTCGACGAGCTCCTCGTCGGAAAGGTCCAGGGTGATTTTCGGTCGCCAGGACTCCAGCCCCGTGTAGCTCTTGATGCCGGAAGTGTGGGTGAGGAGGTGGCGGACGGTCACCGTGTGGCCCTGCGTCGGATAGTCAGGCAGGTAATCCGTGATGGGATCATCCAGCCCGATCTTCCCGGCCTCCACGAGCTGCATCACAGCTGCTGATGTAAACTGTTTGGTAACGGACCCGATACGGAACACCGTCTCGGCGGTGGCCGGCACGCCGTTCTCGATGTCGGCGCCACCGTATCCCCGGGCCAACAGGAGATCGCCGCCTTTCTGGACACCGATGCTCAATCCCGCCACGGGCCCCTCGGAAAGCGTCACCTTTGCAAGGGAGTCGATCTTCTGGATCAGCTCGTCTCCCCACAGGGCCTCCTGTGCGGATCCACTGCCCGCGTAATGGAGATTCCCAAAGAGGAAAACCGTCGGTATCAACCCAAGGGCGATGCTGCGGCGGCGATGTGTCATTCGTTCTACCTTCCGAAGCGAGTAATCCTGAAGCGGCGATGTCTCAATCGCCCTCCCCCTGGTCCCGTTTCAGTCTTAGACGGACCAGATGCCAAAAAAAAGCCATCTCTCCTAAACAAGAATCTCTTTCCTCAGCAAACCCCTGAAGCGTCCCTTGCTCACGTAGTGGTCAGATAGGAGACGTCCGTTCCAGATGAGGTTGAAGACCCCGTAGTACGAAGGCGCGTTTTGCGCTTGCTTGGCGGTCTCGAGGACCTTGACCTTCAGCTCCAGGCCGTGTTCGGCCGCCATTTCCGCCAGGTCGTTCGCAGATTTCGGCAGCATGGGGCACTGGGCCGAGTAGACGAGGTTCAATCCCTGGTAGCCCGCCAGGTTTCCGGAGATGTCCCGGAAGCGAGGGGCCGGCCCCTCGCTCAACCGGTGCCCGACCAGTTGGAACCGATCCGTCTCCGCGATCTCTTCGAACCCGTTCCGTTGGAAGACCTTCTTCCCCGCCATCCAGGTCCCGTCACTCACCATGGCCGCCACCCCCAGGGCTCCCGCCGCTTCGGCTTCCTTGATGCAAGCCCGGACGAGTTTCCCACCCAGACCACCCACCTTCTGCCCCCTGGAATAAACCCAAAGGCAATGCACGAAGAACCACCCTTCGGCATCCACGGGACGCCACGCGTACTCCCCGGGCACGTACTCCAGGAACGCCAGGGGTTTCCCCTTCTCATCGCGAAAAAGGAGGAAGCGGAGCCCTTCTTCGAAACGTTCTTCCAGCCACGCGACCTTGGGTCCAAACCCCTCATGGTTCGGATTCGTGAGGCACCCGATTCCGCACTCCGAGAGATTCTCCGGACCGACCTTCACCAGAAAGGCCTTTGGCACATACACCTCACTCATAGCCCGAGCTCATTTCTCCAGGACCACCTCGGCAACCTCTTCAGCCAGATCTCCGGCGCTGGCGCTGGCATTGGATAACACGACGACCGTCGTTGTTTCGTCGATGAAGCGGAGGATGGCCGCCCGGAACCCTACCCAACTGCCCCCATGGTGCACCGCCCGGCGCCCCGAACGCTCGTCCACCCTCCATCCAAAGCCGTACTCCGAGATGCTGCCGTCGTTTAATGTGGTCGGGGAGAAGGCCAGCTCGAGGATCTCCTTCCCTACCAGGGTCTCGGTGTACAACGCCTGATCCCACAGGTAGAGGTCGTCGAGGGAGGCATAGACTCCCCCCGCCCCCACCAGCCAATTGGCGAAGTGGTCGTCGTTCTCCTCCCATCCCCCTCCCTCCCGGTCGGGGCGGTACCCCACGGCACGGTTCGGAATCACCACCTCGGGCCGATCCCTCACGACGGCCGTCTCCATCCCCAGCGGCTCGAAGACGTTCTCTGCCAGGAACTCCCCGAAGCTCTGCCCCGAGACGCGTTCCACGATGAGGGCCAGGACCTCATAGCCGGGGTTGCTGTACTCGTGCCGTTCCCCGGGCTCGAACTGTGGCTCTCCCCAACCATCGAAGATGGTGACCGCGTCTTTGTTGGTGAGGAGAGGCTCCCCATCCGCTCCTGCCACTCCGTCGAAGTGTTCCTTGGGGAGGTCGTAGTAGTCCGGCAGACCTGCCGTATGCTGCAGGAGGTGGTGGACCCGGATTCCCGGGTATCGCTCCAGCTCGGGCACCCACTTCATGACTGGGTCGTCGAAGGCCAACTCACCTCGATCCGCCAGGATCATGACCGCCATTGAGGTGAACTGCTTCCCCACGGAACCCAGGCGCACCGGAGTCGTTCGCGAGAGAGCCGTCCCGCTGCCGACCTCAGCAAGCCCGTAACCCTTCGCGTGGATCACCTCACCGTCTCTGACGACCATGGCGACGGCCCCAGGGGAGCCGGGAACGGTGAATTCCGAGAAGATTTCGTCGATCCTGGCCCCCGGATCGCTGGAGAGATCGGCTGAATCGGAGCTGCCTACGCACCCAGCCAACAAAAGGACAACAAGCGAGCACAACCCTAGGTGGAGCTTCCTCACGGTTTTTCCTCCCTGGATGGTGAAAACTCGCTGAATCTACTCCACCTCAGGCCGGGTCCGGTAGGCCCGACGGACCCAGCGATCGGTGCTCCACGGCGACCACTGTCACGGTTGCCAACAGGAGTATTCCCAGGGCCATGTGAGGAATAGCCTCGACGGCGACGATGGATGCGGACGCCGCCACACCAAGCCATAACCGGGTCCTGAGTACCCGGCCCGCTGCCCGCCACAGGGCCAGGGCGGCCCCACCCAGGAAAAGGAAGAACCCCGAGGCAAGCGCGATCCGCGCATCGAGCGGGAACACCTCATCGGGGTGGGAAATCCCGATTTCCACCGCCACCGCAAAAGCCACGATTCCGCACAACATGGGAAAGTGGGCCAGGCTGAAGATGTCCCGTGCCAACCCGGCACGGGCCGATCCCTCGTGCCTTCCCATGGCGTGCTCGAGGGCAGGTCGGGCATAGGGGAAATAACTCCACCAGAGGCCACAGCTCAGGGCCACGGCCAGGAATCCGATCCCCAGGACCCCCAGCGTCCGGGGAGCGTCGGTGAGGCCTGATGCGGCAATTATCAAACACTCCCCAAGGGCGATGATGACGATCAAACCGTGGCGCTCCGCGAAGTGGCCCGGGTGAAGATTCCATCCCTCCAGGTCTCCGCCGACCCTGGCAGCGAACACATCGAGAAGGATGGCCAACCCCCAGAGCAGGTACTGGGCGGTACCGCCGAGAAGGGCACCTCCAACGACGGCAGCGAGGCCCGTGAGGGAGATGAGTGCGAAGGTGCGAACGGCCGAATGCATCGCCGGGTCCGAGGATGCGACCCACTTGTAGAGGATCAGGCCCACAGACCGGACTGCCACGTAGGCGAGGGCGAACCAGAGGGCACCATCACCGAACGCATTGGGAACCTCCACGGCCATGAAGAAGGCAACGGCGGTGGCCAGGAGGGTCCCCATCTGGACCCTTGGATGATCCGTGTTGGCCGCGTTGAGAGCCCAAGTGAACTGTGTCCACGCCCACCAGACCAGCCAGAAAACCAGGGCGGATGATCCCAGCGTTTTCAATTCGATGTTGCCGTGGAAGAGTCCTGCGATCTGGGTTACCGAGAAGACAAAAACCAGGTCGAAGAAGAGCTCGACGAAGGTGACGCTCTGGTCTTCCGGCGAGACGACGGAAAGGTTGGCCAATTCGGGCCTCCTAGATTGAAGCGGTCCAAGGCGTGTCCTCTCCCCGGACCATGGCCTCCAGGGTGTGCTTCGGACAGACGTACTCCTGAATGAACTCCAACAACGCGCCTGCCAGGGCTCGAAGAGACTCCTCGACTCCCCTATCCGTGCATTGGCCATCCGCGTCGAAAGCCGCCCTCACCCCGGCAACAGAAACAGATCCGGGCAGCACCAACGCTCCTATGTGGGAACACACTCCCCGGAGCTGCTCCAGGGACTTGATGGCCCCGATGCGTCCAGCGGCTACACCCACGAGGGCCACGGGTTTGCCCTTGAGCACCGACGGAAACCCCAGGTTCTCGAGGATGAGCTTGGTCATGGCTGCAAACCCACCGTGGTATTCCGGGGTTGCGAGAATCACTCCTTCAGCCCCCTGAACCGCATCTTTCAACTGGATGGCGTCTTCCGTGCTGGGGCGGCCCGGGAAGTCCAGAGACAGATCCCGGCCATCAAACTCCACAATCTCGATTCCCCTTTCCCTCAATTCCTCCGCCACGACCGCCAGGGCCTTTGACGTGAAATTGTCGGGGCGACTCGTCCCCGAAATACAAACGATCTTTTGCATGTCCCCTCACTCGGATCTGCGGTGGAGGCCCGGCGACCCCTTGGTTCGGCTCGATGGTTCGACCCAACGGCGAACGATTCGGACGGTTAATTAGGGGTGTCTGGGCCCAGCCGGGTCAGGGGAGGGTTACCCCTCGGAGCGTGTGGCGGGTCCGTGGGGGAGGGATTTGTGGGCTCGGGACCGACTTCTGCGAGCCTTGGAGATCTAATCCACAGATTCCGACCCGGACCGGTGGTTTGGGGTGGAAGGCCAGCGTGCCTTGGGAGACCCGAAACCCGCAGGCGCCGGTGAGCCTCATAGCATAGCCTGTTACGCCGTTCAAGGAGATGCACAACTCCGGGGCGATTAACCTGTGGCGTGGAACGTTCCCGGGACGCATCTTTCTACCGGCTTGCTCTTTCGTTCATTCCGGTGAGATGGAGGCATCACCAGCTGATGCCCGAGATACAGGACCGACTCTCCAAAGCGGTCGCTGACCGGTACCAGATCGTCCGCAAGGTCGGTGTTGGCGGCATGGCGTCCGTTTTCTTGGCTGAGGATCTGAAACTTGGCCGGAAGGTGGCCATCAAAGTCATGAACCCGGAGTTGGCGGCTTCGGTGATGGGGGACCGCTTCCACCGGGAGATTCGCATTGCCGCAAGCCTCGCCCATCCCCAGATCGTGCCGGTCCATGATTCCGGGGAGGCCGACGGCCTCCTGTTCTTCGTCATGCGGTTCCAGGAGGGTGAGAGTCTGAGGGCCTTCCTGGATCGGGAGGGCCCCCTCCCCATTCCTCGTGTGGTGTCCATTGCCCGAGATGTGGCGGAGGGACTCGCCCACGCCCATGGCAAAGGGGTGATTCACCGGGACATTAAACCCGCAAACATCCTTCTGACCGAGGACCATGCCCTCATTGCAGACTTCGGGGTAGCCCGGGCACTTGAGGCAGCTACGACCATTGACCCTCCAGCGACGGCTGCGGCGTTGGGGACCCCTCTTTACATGAGTCCGGAACAGGCCACCGCAAGCGAGGAGATAGACGGACGAGCAGATGTCTATTCCCTGGGTTGTGTGATGTATGAGATGTTGACCGGAGAGCCTCCGTTCCGGGCGAAGGGCGCAGCGAGTGTCCTCGCGAGCCATCTCCATAAAGCTGTTCCTTCTGTGCGAGCCACACGATCCGAGGTGCCGGTGCCTCTCGCGAAGACCGTCGAACGGGCCCTGGCCAAAAGGCCAGATGAACGCTTCGATGGTGCCGCGGCTATGCTCGACACGCTGGAATCCGCCCGGGCGGGTCTCGGTGGGAGCGGACTCGGACTCAGGAGTCGCTGGCAATGGCTCTCCCGGCGGACTCGCGCACTTGTTTCCTCAGTCGTCGCCGTGTCGTCGGTGGTCCTGGCGGTCGCAGCGGCTAGACTCCTGCTTCCGCCCGGTGGCTCTGGTCTCAACCCTTCGTCCATGGTGGTCCTTCCCTTCCGGGGACCAATTACCACGCCGGAGGAGGAGGGATTGCTCGTTGGGCTCTCCGATGACCTTACTCGCCAACTCAACCAGTGGGACTCGGTGAGGGCAGTACCTCAGATCTCTATACCTGGGATCTGGTTCGATCGAGGCATCGAACAACC